>CAYMNT010000031.1:0-8195 GCA_964391875.1 uncultured Bdellovibrionales bacterium | reverse complement strand
CTAAAAAATTGATGCCGTTAATTAAAAACCCAAAACAAATAAATAAAAGTAAAAAATGATTTCCAAACGAATTTTTATTATTTCCGGTAGTATTTTCGGATTACTTCTGATAATTTTTTTGGCTTGGAAATTTGTTTTCAGTAGTAAATTCAACACTCAAAATGAAGTGGAAATAATCAGTTCAGGATTTAAAACAGAGAACAATGCCAACCAAAAAATAAAAAAAATTATTGATGGTCCGGTAGTCGGAGCAACCCTCAAAAAAAATATTGATCAAATTATTTTTTATCAAAATAAAAAGTTTTTTACCACTGATTTTGAAGGAACAGCTAAAAATCCCATTGGAGGATATCCTTTTAATCGTCCTGAAAAAATAAGTTGGTCGCCGGATCAAAAACAAGCTATCGTTTTAGATGGAAAAGATTTTTATCTTTATCAATTAAATAAAGACCAGGCAGAAAAAATAAAAGATGGTTTAGATAATGCCGTTTGGGACGAGACGGGGGATAAAATTGTTTATAAATATTACAATCAAGACACCCAAGAGCGTTCCCTAAACATTGCTGACCCGGATGGAAGTAATTGGAAAGTTATTCAACCGGAACTTACGCTAAAAGACCTTAGGGTAATATCTTTATCGTCAAGAAGAGAGGAGTGTTTTTATCCGAAACCGAGAGCGGAAATTTCCGGACAGTTGGACTGTGTTCAGTTGGATAAAAAAAACAAAATCAAAACACTTTATTCGGGAGGATATGGGGCCAGTTATCTATTTTCTCCTAAAAAAAATAAAATACTTTTTTCCGTCACTGAACAACAAGGAGGCAATCGGTCTAAAATTTTTGTTATGAACAGTGCCGGAGAAGAAATAAAAAATTTAAATTTCCCCACTTTAGCGGAAAAATGTGTTTGGTCGGCAACGGAAGAGTGGATTTTTTGCGGTATGATGAATGGAGTGCCGAAGGAAGCTCATTTACCGGATGATTGGTTTGATCGAAGGTATGATTTCGCGGACACTTTTTGGAAAATTAATGTGGAAACGGGGAAAAAAGAGCGTTTAGTGGAAAATAAAGAAGTAAAAGAAGTGATAGACGGAAAAAATTTTTTCTTGGACAAAGATGAGCGATTTTTGTTTTTAACTAATCGCTTAGACGATGGACTCTATCGCATAAAGTTAAAATAAAAAAGTTAACAAAATAACAAAAAGATATTTTAAAACAAATTAAAGTTAAGAAAATTGAAAATTAACAATGAGAAGACAAAGATTTTTTTGAAAAAGCAAGGAAGACCACAGTTAACCAAAAAATAACGGCTAAATCATTTTTCCAAACGGGGAGATCCACCCAGCCGTGAATAATAAAATAAAGTAAAAGCAACATTAAAAGATTCTCAAAAGAGGATTTTTTTTGTGGAGAAAAATTAAATAAGATTAAAAAAAGTAACCAAATCAGTCCGCTCAAGGAGAGTAAACCACCTTCCAACCAAAAATGAAGTAGCAAATTATGCCCATGGGGAACCGCCCATTGAGGATAGGCGGGAAAAAATTTTTGTTGATTTAAATAAGTGGTTTGAAAATTACTTAAACCAATGCCCATCAGCCAATGGGTTTTGATAATTTTTACGGCGGAACGATAAATAACCAAGCGAGAGTAGGAAGAGGAAGATGAGGGCGAATTAAGATGAAAAAGGGGAAGTAGAAAAATGAGCCAAAGAAAAAACAGGGAAAGAAAGAAGATTAATTTAAGATAGCGAACAGATATAAATTTATTAAAAAACAGAGAAAGGTTTTTTTTAAAAAAAAGCAAAGAAGGAAAAATAAAAAACAATGAACCAAAAAGAGCTAACCAAGCGCCGAGGGAATAAGTATAGTAGAGAGAAAATAAAGAAGCGATAATTAAAATAAGAATAAGAAAGCGTCTAAAAAATTTTTGTGGATGAAAAGAAGTTTGTTGCCACAGCCAAAGGCCGATAAGGATATTTAAAGCCATTAGCATGGCAAAGCTATTGGGGGAATTATAAAACAAGTGTAGTCGATGATCAAAAGTAACTCGGTTGGTTAAAATGAAAAAATAGCCCAAAAAAGCCTGAAAACCCAGAGAGACAAAAAGAGTAAACAATAAATAAGACAAATTAATTAATTTTTTTTCCCATAAAAGTAAGAGTGAGAAAGCAAAGACCAGCGGGAGAAAAAAATAGCTTTTCAACAGACCTAAAGAATTTGTCCAATTACTTGATTGAAGATTTAAAAAGGTTGAAGTTATAAAACCAAACAAAACAAGGCTTAAAGCCAAAAATTCTTTTTGGTGGGTTTTGATTTTTTCTTTAAAGAGGGTTATCGGTTTATCTATTTTCCAAAAATTAATCAAAATAACAAGTAACAAAAAAATATCTAAAAGAGGTAAGCTGGCCCCCGAAAAAAGAGGTAATTTAATTAAATATAAAGGGAGAAATAAGCACACTAAATAATTTAAAAAAAGCATAAAAAATAGCAATTAAAGATTATTCATTAAAAGCCAATAAAATTAAAAATAAAGGAAAGACTCGCACGGAATAGAAAGGGGTTTCAAATAAGGAATGAACAAAAAAGATAAGCAAAGCGGAAGCCAGGGCTTTTTTAAGGGGGGTGGGTTTTTTAAAATAACTAAATAAAGGAGATAAAATAATCAAACTTAAAAGCAGAGCATTAAATAGTCCCGTTTCTGCGCCAAAATCAAGGAAAAGATTGTGAGCATAAATAGGTGTGCGATAAGAAGCTTTAGGTGCTAATTCGTAGGATAAATTTCCCAAACCAACTCCACCAAAAGGGTGAAGGCGAATAATTTTTAGCGCTTTTTGCCACATAATAATTCTTCCTTGATTAGAACCTTCGGCAAAATCAAAGGAGGATAAAAAACGATTGGTTATGGGGTTGGGTATAGCAAAAAAAAGTACAAAAAAAGATAAAAAAATTAAAATAGCTATAGACTTTTTTCTAAACAAGACAATTAAATTGTTAGATAAAAATAAAAAAGCCATACCCACCAAAAGTGATAGATAGCCGGCACGAGAAAAACTTAACAAAGAAGCGGTTAAAATAATCAAAAAAATAATCCAGGATTTCAACTTGGAAGAAAAAAGCTTTTTTCTAACAAGCAAAAACCAAGTTAAAGGAAGAAGCATATTCAAATAAAGAGCAAGTAAATGAGGATCGGGAAAGGTTCCCAAGGTGCGCAAAACTGTTTTACCGGAAAGATTAACCAGCCAACTGGGGAAAGTTATTACCGTGTGGGAAAAGGTTGTGCCCAGAAAGAAAGGGGCGATAATTTGAGTGATAATTTTTAAAGTCGGGTTTAAGCCGATAATAAATTGAGCAGAAAAAATAAGTAAGCTAAAAAAAGCGGAAGCCGTTGCCCCCAGTATTAAAAAACGAATTAAGCTTAAGCGAAAAGATGCGTTGAGGGTGGCGGTGAAAGCAAGAAAATAAAAAGGAAAAAGGGAAAAAAGAAAAAGTAATTTTCTTTCTGCGCGAAAAAGATTGCCGGCCCAAAGAAGAGAAAGGGCACAAAGAGATAAAAAAATAAGTAATGCCCAGAAACGAAAACGAAAGTCAATAATTAATTGTTTCTTCATTAATAACTTAGCCAGCCAAAGAAAAAAAATAAAAATAATAAACAAGCGAACAAAAGATAAATCAATTTGATCGCTGGGATTTAGGGCAAAAGTAAAAGGTAATAAGAAAACTAAAGCAAAAAATAATTTCAACCAAAAGGGAGTAGTTTCTTTCAAGGAAGTATAGGTGGAATTAGTTGGTAGCATACTTAATAATTATTTTTTAAAGATTTTTTCTAAAATATTTAATAACCAATTTTCAATAAAGGAGTTATGTTTTTGAAAAAAATATTTACGAGATTGAATGTAGGCATTTTTTTTATGCTTTTCATTGTCCCAGCTTTGTCCGTTATAATGAAGTATTTGAGTTAGGGGATAAAAAATAATTTTTTTGTTAATCTTTTTTTTAAAACGTAAACAAAGATCTTGGTCTTCAAAATACATAAAAAATTTTTCATCAAAACCGGACAGTTGATTAAAATATTTTTTATCAATCAATAAAGCGGTGCCGGAAACCCACGCTACTTCAACGGGAAAAGATTTATTCCAGGATTTATTGAAAGTATTGCGAAAAATAATATTTAAAAGAGTGGTTTTTTTACCGGAAGTCCAAGGTTGGGGAGTTTTTCGTTGAGCGTCTATTATTTTTGGTCCCAATATTCCCACGGAAGGGTTTTTCTCCAAATAAGCCAAAGCTTTATCAAGAGAGGTGTCCACTAATTGTGTATCCGGATTAAGAAAAAATAAAAATTTACCGCGTGCTATTTTAGCACCGTGATTATTGCTTTTACCAAAACCATCATTGTTTCTATTTTCTATAATTTTTAACGGAAAAGTGAATTTATCGGCAAGCTTTATTTTCTTAAAATCATTATTAATCACAATAACCTCAAAATCATTTCTTTTTGGCAAGAAAACCATTAAACCTTTGAGACAGTTTTTTAATCTAAACAGACTTTGGTAGTTGACGATAATAATAGAAAGTTTCATTTTAAGAAATAAAATATATAAATCGGTAGATTTTTGCAAAAACAATCCAAAACAAGCTTTCTTTTAATTTAGCCAATTAAAATAATAAAGTAAAGTAATTTAAAAATAGCAGGTATAAAAAAGGTATTGTTTGTGCTAAAATATAAAAGTTAAATTAAGCTAAAAAATGGTTAATTAATTTTTTTAAAAGCATAATTCGATGAAAATTAAAAACAGAATAATAAAATTAAAAACAAAAAAAGGAATGGAATTTATTGATTTAACAAATAAAATCCAAAATAAAATAACCCAGTCAAAAATAGTTAAAGGACTGGTTAACATTCAAAGTATGCATACCACTACGGCAGTTATCGTAAATGAGGCAGAGCCATTACTAATTGAAGATATGAAAAAATTGTTAAATAAATTAGCTCCCAAAAGTTTTAATTATCAGCATGATAATTTTGAGATTAGGACGGTCAATATGTGCGATGGAGAATGTGATAATGGTCATTCTCACAACAAAGCTCTTCATTTACCCACTTCGGTAATGTTAAATATAATAAAAGGAAAATTACAACTCGGGACTTGGCAAAGGATTTTTGCTATTGAATTGGATCGAGCTCGTCCCAGGAAAATAGCTTTACAAATTATAGGAGAAGAGTAGGCTTTTTCTAAAATAAAAGGTTTAGGCGGAAAAATAATGAGTAATAAACAAAAAGTTTAATAAAGTAATTTATAATTGATTTATTAAGATAATCATTTTTTTCGAGTAGTTTTTTTGGTAACTGCTTTGGTTTTTGTTTTGACAAGTTGAGTTGAGGGAATTGTTTTATTGGAGTCAAAGTAGACCACAGCGTAGGCGATAACCAATCCAATGTGTGACATCCAACCAAAAAAAGGAATCCAAGCAAAAAGAGTTAGAACAATACCGGTGATAGGTAAAGCGGAGGAAATAGGGGTTTTTTGAATTTCTTTAAGTACAACAATATGAAGCAATAAAGTTATTAACAGCGGAAAATAGAAAAATTTAAGAATAATAATTAACCCTGCAAAAGGAACAGCCAAAATAGCTTCAGCCACAATAACGATAAGAAAAAGGGAACGAATGGTTTTTAAGTTTTTAGACATAAAAATAGATAATAAATTATAATAAATTTGTTCTGAAATAAACTTTACAGTTAATTCGCTTTAACTATATTGCAATTTGTTTTCAAAATGTTTATCAGCGAATTATATTTAGGCAGTTTTTGTATCAGATTATGGCAAATAAATCATTAAGAGATAAAACCAATTAATTTAAGACTACTATGTACCAAGAGAAGTGTCAAAGAGGAATTTATTAAGAGGATTGATTTTATCGGGTTAACCGTATAGAATAGAATAAATGAAATACCCTCTAGAATTAATATATTTTTAAAATTAAATTTATTTAAAATGAAAGAAAAAAAGAAAGCGACTCCGGCTAATATGATTTTTGGTGATATTACCAAAGAACAACGAGCCAAAGTCGTGGAAGAGATTATTGATTCATCTTCTCCCACGAAAAGTTTTTTTTTGATGACTACGGTGGCAGCTATTTTGTGTACCTTGGGAATTATGGATGATAATGCCGCGGTAATTATCGGTGGAATGCTGGTAGCACCAATGTTATCACCCATATTAGCTATTGCCATGGGAATAGGAATGGCTGATTTTAAATTAATTTATCGCTCCATTAGAGTGGTGTTATTGGCCGCGGGATTTTCTTTGGTTTTTTCTTTAGCCATTGCGCTTTTATTGGATAATCCGGGAACAGACAATTTAAATCATGAAATGATGTTACGGGCCGGTAATGGCTGGGAAACGCTGTTGGTGGCTTTGGTGGCGGGAGTGGCGGCTTCACTTTCCATGGTGCGTTCAGAATTAAGAAAATATTTGGCAGGAACAGCTATTGCCGTGGCGTTAATTCCACCATTGTCTATGAGTGCTATCGGATTAAGAATGTCCAGTTTTATTATTTTTTATCAAGCGTTAGCTCAGTTTGTGTTTAATTTAGGGGGAATAGTTTTATCTTCTCTGTTGGTGTTTTCTCTTTCTCGTTTTTATGTTTCTCGACGTAAAGCAACGGAAGAATTAAAAGAGGAAGAGGAAATGTTTAAACAAGACAACAAAAAAAATGAGAAGAAAGAGGAGTATAATTAATTTTGTAAAATGACTCAAAAAAAAACTTTTTATATCACGACAACTTTACCCTATGTCAACGCCAAACCGCATATTGGTTTTGCTCGGGAAATTGTGCAAGCCGATGTTTTGGCTCGCTATCAAAAACTTTTAAGCAGAGAGGTTTTTTTTAATACCGGAGTGGATGAACATGGGCAAAAAATATTTGAAAAAGCTCGGGAACGGAAAATTAGACCGCAAGCATACTGTGATCAAATGGCTTTAAATTTTCAATGGTTTAAAGAAAAATTAAATATTGATTACACAAA
Organism: uncultured Bdellovibrionales bacterium; assembly: GCA_964391875.1. Taxonomy (GTDB): domain Bacteria; phylum Patescibacteriota; class Minisyncoccia; order Moranbacterales; family DUUL01; genus CAYMNT01. Next base: position 1,170 of record CAYMNT010000031.1, on the reverse strand, counting down.
ATTTATTCGTACTACCGATAAGGCGCATATGAAAACGGCTCAGGAATTTTGGAAAAAAGTGGATCGCGCCGGATATATTTACAAAAAAAAATATCAAACCAAATATTGTGTTGGTTGTGAACTGGAAAAAACTGATTCAGAATTAAATCACGGGAAATGCCCTGATCATCCCAATCAAGCAATAGAATTAATTGATGAAGAAAATTATTTTTTTAAATTTTCTGCTTTTGAAGGAAAATTGTTAAAATTTTATCAAACCAATCCGACATTAATAAAACCAAGTAAACGGTTTAAGGAAATTAAAAAATTTGTTGCCAACGGATTGGAAGATTTTTCCATTTCTCGTCTAAGAAAAAAAATGCCTTGGGGTGTGCCGGTGCCGGGTGACGAACAACAAGTAATGTATGTTTGGTTTGATGCTTTGGTTAATTATATTTCCACATTGGGGTGGCCCACGGGAGAATTATTTGAAAAATTTTGGAACGAAGCTGAAGAGCGAATACAATTTTGTGGAAAAGATAATTTACGACAACAATCAGCTATGTGGCAAGCGATGTTGATGGCGGGAGGAATAAAAAATTCTTCTCAAATATATATTAACGGTTTTATTAATGTGGCCGGTCAAAAAATGAGTAAATCTCTGGGGAATGTGATTGGACCGGAGGAGATGGTAGCACGTTATGGCGTGGATGGAACACGTTATTTACTTTTAACCATGGGCTCTTTTGGAGAAGACACAGATATTACCTGGGAAAAAATGGATGAAAAATATAATGCGGATCTGGCTAACGGATTGGGAAATTTTGTATCACGGGTGATTACCTTAATGCAGAAAGATAATTTTAAATTTAAGTTTTTAAATACCAGGCCAATTTTAAAAGATGAAGTTAACCAAAAAATGAAAGAGATGGCAGTAAAACAAATAATGGAAGATATTTGGAGTTTAATTGTCAAAAATGATCGCTATATCGAAAAAACCAAACCTTGGGAGTTAATCAAAAAAGATTCAAAACAATTTAAAGAAGTGATTGGTATAATTACAAAAGATTTAGCTAAAATTGGAGCTCAATTGGAACCATTTTTGCCGGAAACTTCCGGAAAAATAAAAGAAGCACTAAAAGTCAAAAAAATTAAACCGCTTTTCAAAAGAATAAAAAAGGGATAGTTTTA
>CAYMNT010000030.1:0-8271 GCA_964391875.1 uncultured Bdellovibrionales bacterium | reverse complement strand
TTAAGAAATATAAATTGCCTTATTCTTCGGCTACGGTAAGAAATGAGATGGTGACCTTGGAAGATAAAGGGTTTTTGTCCAAGCCCCATGTTTCTTCCGGACGAATACCTTCCGATAAAGGCTATCGATATTTTATAGATTTTTTGATGGGAGATAGAGAGATTTCTGAAAATTATATCAAGAAGTTGGAAATGGAACTGCTTAAACAACGAGCCAAGAATGCTCGTTTAGAGCGTAGCACCGCTAAATTACTTTCCTCCATGTCTAAATGTTTAGCCATTAGCGGAATAGTAAATAAGAAAGAATATTTTGATTTTGGTATGCATAATCTTTTAGATGATCCTGAATATTCAGCATTGGATGAATTTTCTAAAATGACAGTGGCTTTAGATTTAATTGATGAAAATGTAGATAAAATTCTTCGAAAGATAGAGGGGGAAGAAATCAAAATATTTGTGGGCAAAGAAAATCCTATCAAGGAGATTCAAGATTTTTCCATGATGGTTTCTCCTTATAAATTAAAAAATGGAGAAAAAGGGTTGGTTGCCTTAATTGGTCCTAAAAGAATGAAATATGGTAAAAATAAAAAACTTTTGGAATATGTAAAAAGATTAATGAAAGGCGGAAAGATTAACTTATTACTGATTTCCGGTTCAGTTTTATTTGAGATGCTAATAAAATAAAGAATTATTAAAAATAAATAATTTTAAAAAAATATAAAAAAGAAGTATGAAAAATGACAATAAATTTATTAAGAAAAATAAAGTAAAATTAATTGATTATGGGGTTCGTCCGATGGCGCTCACTCTAAAAGCGGTAGTTATGAAGGACGACCAAGTTTTATTATTAAAAAGATCAAGAAAAGAACTTACCAATAGGGGTAAATGGGATTTGCCCGGAGGACACATTGAAGTGGGGGAGAATATTGAAGACGCACTAAAAAGGGAAATTAAGGAAGAAACTAATCTTGAAGTGAAGATTGGACCAATTATTAAAGTAGCGGAATTTAATAAAGAACACGAAGCATTTAAAAAAGAAAAACGTGGCTTGAGATATATTGCCTATTATCAATCAGGAGAGGTAAAACTGGATAAAAATGAACATAGTAAATTTAAGTGGTTAAATATTGATAAGGCGATTAAAAAGTTAAATAGCGGAGATGATTTTGAAAATGAAAAAAAAGAAACGCTTTTAAGGGCTAAAGAATATTTAGAAATGAAACAAGCAAAAGATAATTGGAAACGATCGGTGGCGGAATTTGAAAATTATAAAAAGCGAACGACAAAAAGTAATGAAGAATTTAAAAAATATGCCAACGAAGCATTGATTTTAGAAATTTTACCGGTGCTGGATAATTTTGAAGAAGCCACTAAACATATTCCTGCGGAGCAACAAAATGAAGGTTGGGTAACGGGAATAATGTTTATTCAAAAACAACTAAAAGATGTTTTGGCTAACAAAAATTTAAATGAAATTCCAACTAAAGTGGGAGATAAAATAGATGAATCAATCCATGAAGTGGTAAAAGGAAAAATAAAAAAGGGTAAAGGAAAAGTAAAAAAAATAATAAAAAAAGGATATAGACTGGGGGAACGAGTAGCACGAGCAGTTACTGTGGAAGCAGAGTAATTTAAAGTTCAATAGAAAAATACCGAATAAAATTTTGTAAGACAAAAATTTAAGGAGACTTGACAATTTTTTTAAAAAGATTAAAATATATTTAGCAGTCGTTAAGTTAGATTGCTAAATAATAAAATTAATTTTTTTAATCAAACTGATTTTATTGAAGCTGAAATAATTATTGAGAATAAAACAGCTACAATAATTTCAGTAAAAACAAAATTATGAGACACAATTTAATTCAATTTGATCCTTTCCAAGACTTAATAAAAGGTTGGGATGGAGATCTTTCCGGAGGAGATTTTTTACCACCAGTAGATATTTATCAAAAAGGTGATAATGTCATTGTTAAAATGGAAACACCGGAAATTGACGAAGATAAGCTGGATGTATCGGTAGAGAACGATGTGCTAACGGTAACGGGAAGTAGAAAAGACGAAAAAGAAGTTAAACGAGAAGACTATTATCGCAAAGAAATTCGTTCCGGTTCTTTCTCGCGTAGTATAATTTTGCCGATGAAAGTAAAGGGAAATGAAGCTGAGGCGGAGTTTAAAAAAGGGATGTTAAAAATTACCTTGCCTAAGGCAGATGAAGTTAAGCCAAAAAAGATTACGGTGAAGGTAGGAAAATAAATAATAATTATAAATAAAAAAAATGAGTAAAATTCTAGGTATTGATTTGGGAACGACTAATTCTGCTATGGCGGTAGTGGAAGGAGGAAATCCTGAAATCGTAGAAAACAAAGAAGGTAATCGAACCACACCGTCAATGGTAGCCATCAACAAAAATGGTGAACGATTGGTGGGTCTTTTAGCTAAACGTCAGGCAGTAACTAATCCGGAAAACACAATTTTTTCCGCTAAACGTTTGATCGGACGTAAATTTTCTGATCCGGAAGTGCAGGAAGCCATGAAAACTTTACCTTTCAAAATTTCCGAAGGAAAAAATGGAGCGGTAAATATTGCGATGAATGGTAAGGATTATCGTCCGGCAGAAATTTCCGCTATGATTTTGCAGAAATTGAAAGCAGATGCGGAAGAAAAGTTGGGAGAAAAAATTGAAGAAGCGGTAATTACCGTGCCGGCTTATTTTGATGATTCTCAAAGAAAAGCAACTAAAGATGCCGGTAAAATTGCCGGTTTAAAAGTAAAGAGAATTATCAATGAACCGACAGCGGCTGCTTTAGCATATGGTTTCAATAAGAAAAAAGATGAAAAAATTGCCGTTTATGATTTAGGGGGTGGAACTTTTGATGTTTCTATCTTAGAAGTATCTGACGATACGGTAGAAGTTAAATCCACCAACGGAGATACTTATTTGGGAGGAGATGATTTTGATGAGAAAATTATTAATTGGATTTTAGATGAGTTTAAAAGTCAAGAAGGGATTGATTTATCTAAAGATTCTTTGGCTTTACAGCGCATAAAAGAATCGGCGGAGAAAGCAAAAGTGGAACTTTCCACTGCTCAAGAAACAGAAATTAATCAACCTTTTATCACTACCAGTGATGAAGGTCCAAAACATTTGGTAATGAAAATGACCCGAGCCAAGTTAGAGGAATTGGTGGGTGATTTGGTGGAAAAAACATTAGCGCCGTGTAAAAAAGCTTTAGCGGATGCTAAAGCGGAAACGAAAGATATCAATGAAGTGATTATGGTGGGAGGAATGACGAGAATGCCTTTGGTGCAAAAAAAAGTAGAAGAATTTTTTGGCAAGAAACCCAATTCTTCAGTTAATCCAGATGAGGTAGTAGCCATGGGAGCGGCTATTCAAGGAGGGGTATTACAGGGTGACGTAAAAGATGTATTACTTTTGGATGTAACCCCGTTAACTCTAGGCATTGAAACTATGGGGGGTATAATGACGCCGTTAATTGAGAAAAACACTACTATTCCGGCGAACAAAACTCAGATATTTTCTACGGCAGCTGACAATCAACCGTCGGTGGAAATTCATGTCTTGCAGGGTGAGCGTAAAATGGCGACAGATAATAAAACGCTAGGTAGGTTTATGCTGGATGGTATTCCTCCGGCTCCACGAGGAGTTCCTCAAGTGGAAGTTTCTTTTGATATCGATGCCAATGGAATCTTAAATGTTAAGGCGGTAGATAAAGCCACTAATAAGGAACAATCCATTAAAATTGAAGCTTCTTCTGATATGACCGAGGAAGAGATAGAAAAGATGAAAAAAGACGCTGAAGCACACGCAGAAGAAGATAAAAAGAAAGCGGAGGAAATCGAAACGAGAAATACGGCAGATACATTGGTTCATACTACGGAAAAAGCCTTGAAAGATGCCGGAGATAAAATTTCTGCTGACAAAAAGAAACCGGTGGAAGAAAAAATTGAAGCCTTGAAGAAGGTTTTGGAAAATAAAGATGCTAAAACTGAAGAGATCAAAAAGGCTTCTGAGGAGCTTTCCACTGAAGCGCAAAAAATTGGGCAGGAATTATACGCGGCAGCACAGGAAGCACAAAAGAAAGAAGCCGGCGGTGAAAGTAAGACAAACTCAACTGAAACCAAAAAAAATGAAAAGGAAGATAATATCAAAGAGGCGGAGGAAGTAAAGGACGATAAAAAAAACGATTCAACTGATGGTAAGGACGAGAAAAAATAATGAAGTTTAAAAGAAAAGGGGCTAAGCCCCCTTTTCTTTTAATGCGTATAGATAAATTAATTTCTAAATTAAAATAAAATGAATCAGGAAAATAAACAGCCTGCACAGGATGGGCAATCCGCCCAAAGCGGACAAGGGCAACAAGGGCAACAAGTTCAGATCAAGGCCAACGAGAAGGATTTGAAAGGAAGATATTCCAATTTGGCAACCATTAATCATACCAAGGAAGAATTTGTGGTTGATTTTTTAAATGTAATTCCTCCTACGGGGACATTAAATGCACGAGTAATTATGTCACCGGGACATACCAAAAGATTAGCCAAGGCTTTGGCGGAGAATATAAAAAAATATGAAGAGCAATTTGGCAAAGTTGATGAAATAAAAGGGGAAGATGAGAATAAAATTGGGTTTGTATAATTTTAGAATAAACAATAATTAACAATAAAGAAACTATCTTAAAATAAATTTTTTTGATATACTATAAGTGAAATATTTTAATAAGATATTTCAATGAATTGATTAAATAAAAAATAATTTTCTCTTATGGCAATTCGTATTGTTTTAACCGGTGGAGGAACCGGTGGTCATCTTTTTCCTTTAGTACAAGTAGCGAAAGAAATTCGTATTCAAAATAAAAAAACCAAGTTTTTATTTTTGGGTCCCAATGGAAGAATGGAAAAAGAAATAATGAGTCAAGCGGGCATTCAATGCAAAAGGGTTACCAGTGGAAAACTTTATCGTTATTTCACTTGGCGTTATTTTTCCGTATTATTTAAATTATTTTGGGGAATTATTCAATCTTTATACTATTTGTTGTGGTATATGCCGGATGTGGTTTTTTCTAAAGGAGGTTATGCTTCTGTTCCGGTGGTGGTGGTGGCCAGAATTTATCGTATCCCGGTGCTTTTGCATGATTCAGATGCCAAAGCCGGATTAGCTAATCGATTTTTAGGATCAATTGTATCTAAAATAGCTATAACTTTTGAAAGAGCCAAGATTCATTTTCCGGTTAATAAGACCATAGTTACCGGTAACCCCATTAATCCTGATGCCATTGGAGGAGATAAAGAAATAGGACGTAAAATTCTTGGAATGACTAAAGAAGTGAAACCGGTAGTTTTGATTCTAGGTGGTTCACAGGGGGCTCAAATTATTAATCAGAGAATAATGAGTATATTGAAAGAATTAGTAAAACGATACCAAGTAATTCATCAAACCGGAGTAAATAATTTTAAAAGAATTAAACAAGAGGGAGAGCGACAGGGATATAAATTTGGTCACAGTGATTATTATCCATTGCCATTTATCGGAGAAGAATTAAAACATTTTTTTGCTTTAGCGGATGTGGTTATTTCTCGTTCCGGTTCTTCAGCTATTGCAGAAATTGCTGCTAATCGTAAACCCTCGATTTTAATTCCTTTGGCTACTAGCGCTAACAATCATCAACAGATTAATGCTTTTGAAGTGGCCAGAGTTAATGGTGCAATAGTTTTAGAGGAAGGTAATTTAAGAAAAACTTTATTATTAAAATCAATTAAAAAAATTATAGAAAATAATGAATTCAGAGAAAAATTGGTAAAAAATATAGCTAATTTTTATCAGCCGGATGCGGCTCAAAGAATTGCTCAGGAAATTTTAGTTTTGGCGGTAAAATAATATATTAAATTTAGAATGATAAAAAAGAAAGACTAACATTAACTTATTTAATGGATAAATAACAATAAAAATTATTGACATTTAGTTAATTTTTGTTAGTATTATTATCGTGGTTCTTAATTTACTATTTAATCAATAGATGAAGATAAGTGAATTGGAAGATGAAGATAATTGGTGGCAATCGAGTTTAACACTTTTTGTTAAATTAAGTACTTGGGTAGCGGTACCGGTAATTTTAGCTTTATTTATCGGACGATGGTTGGATGAAAAGTATAATACAACACCTTGGTTATTATTGTTGTCAGTGGGAATAGTTTCTTTAGTTTCACTATTTGGGATTATAAAAGAAACAGCCAAAGCTATGAGAGAGATAGATAATAAACAAGACAAAAAAGATAATAAATCAATAGAAAAGTAATTTAAATAGTAATTAAAACATACAGTAGAGCAGAAATTATTTAATCAGTCAACAGAAGGATTGATGGAAAATTATCACGAAATACAACATGAAACAACTTTATTTGCCGAACCGATAATTAAAATTGGCAAGTTTGTAATCTCTAATGCATACATTAATAGTTTAGTGACCACAATAATTTTGGTGGTTTTTTTTATAATGGCCGGTAAAAAAATTAAAAAAATACCTAAAGGCATTCAAAATTTTTTTGAGATTGTTCTAGAGGAAGCTTTAAAATTTATTGATTCAATAACGGGGGATAGAAAAAAGACGGAAAGATTTACTCCCTTAGTGCTCAGCCTTTTTCTGTTTATTTTAGTTAATAATTATTTGGGATTAATCCCCGGAGTGGGAAGCTTGGGAGTAATAAAAATGCACGAGGGTCATAAAATGTTTGTGCCTATTTTTAGAGGAGCGACAGCAGACTTAAACACCACTTTGGCTTTAGCTTTAATGACCGTCGTCATTACTCACATTTTAGGAGTTATTACGGTGGGGTGGTGGAATTATTTAAATAGATTTATAAATTTTAAAACTTTATTGGAAATTCCCAAGAAATTTTATCAAGATAAAACGGTAATTTTTGTTCATCCCATTAAAGTTTTTGTGGGATTAATTGAAATTATTGGAGAAATTGCTAAGGTAGCTTCGCTGGCTTTTCGGCTTTTTGGAAATATTTTTGCCGGGGAAGTTTTGTTGGTCTCTATGGGAGCATTGTTTGCTTATATCTTACCGATACCGTTTATATTTATGGAAGTTTTGGTGGGTTTAATTCAGGCATTGGTATTTGCCATATTGGTTTTAGTGTTTATGACCATTGCTACGGCAAAAGAAGGACATTAGTTTAAATGATGTAAAATAATTTAATAAAAGTTATTATTAATTAATAATTGTCAGGTAACTTATAAAATTTAATTATAAAATAAGTTTATAAGTTATGAGACGATAAAATTTATGGAACATGCAGAAATAGCCAAAACGGCTTTAGATCTAACTATGTTAGCCAAGGGCTTAGCCATCGGAATTGGATCAATTGGTCCCGGTTTAGCCATTGGTATGATTGGAGGTAGAGCAATGGAGTCAATCGGACGTAATCCTGAAGCAACCAGTAAAATCTTAACACCGATGCTTTTAGCCATTGCTTTCGCTGAGGCAATTTCAATTTATGCCTTAGTAATCGCTTTTTCTATTAAATAGTGTATCTACTTGGACTCTTTTTAAGGAGTTCAAGATAGGCATATTGATTTAATAAATCCTTAACTTATAATTTAATTTTTATGGAAGAGCTTATTCAAACATTTCATCTGGATGCTAAATTATTGTTAGCTCAAATGGTAAATTTTGCTATTGTGGTAATAGTGCTTTATAAATTTGCTTATAAGCCATTATTGAAGCATATGAATGAAAGGAATAAAGAAATAGAAAAAGGCTTGAGGGACGCTCAACAATCACGAGAAGAATTGGAAGAGGCAGAAAAAGAAAGAGAGAAAAAGATTGTTCAAGCCAAGAAGGAGGCAAATCAAATTTTAGAAAATGCCAAAAAGCAAGCGGAAGCAAATAATCAAAAAACTATTCTAAAAGTGAAGACGGAGACAAAGGAAATAATAGACCAGGCAAAAAAACAGATAGCGATGGAAAAGAGTAAAATGATGTCAGAAGCTAAAAAAGAAATTGGTCAATTGGTGGTTTTAACTGCGGAAAAAGTTATAGCAGATAAAATGGATGAAGCTAAAGACGATAAATTGATTAACCAGACCATAGAGGAACTTAATAAATAAAAGAAGATTAATGAAGATTTCTCCTCGGCAATATGCTAAATTAATACAAGAAACAACACAGGGACTTGAAGAGTCTCAGGTTAATGAAGTTTTGAATAAAATAATAAAATTAATTAAAAAAAACAAGGATAAAAAGATAGTGAA
>CAYMNT010000029.1:0-8344 GCA_964391875.1 uncultured Bdellovibrionales bacterium | reverse complement strand
TTTTAAAAAAACATTCTTGGTGAGGTAATTAAAATCCTCAGTTTTTTGAAAATTTATTGTAAGGAAATTGTCGTAATATTTTTTAACCATAGAAAAGAAAGGAAGAGATGATGAAAAAAGCATTATTTTTAATGATGGCAATGGTAGTCTCAGTTGTTTTTTCAACCGGGGCGATGGCCGTTGAAGTTTACGGCTGGAGTGGTACTTTACCAATGACATTAATTGTCAAAGGTGAGTGCAAGTACAATCACCAAAAAGACAATCTGTGGTGGCAAAAAAGTGTTGTTTATAAAAAAGGGGAAGTAATGCCAACACAGGAAGTATATCCTGATGTTTGGTACTATCTCTCTCTAGTTTCACTGCCGAATGGTGGCGGTGTTTGCGAGGTGGAAAATGAATCAATTGGACGGCGGGTTTTTGATCGTGTCGCCAACCGATTTATCCCATCAGTTAATTACTGGGATAGCTCAGATTCACTTGGTATTCTAATAGTTAAGGTGACATTCAACGGAATCGTTTGGATTAGAGAGATTGTTTATAACCCGAACGATTTTCCGGATGGGTCACCGACGGAAAATGAATTCCCGGAAGTATGGGAATATGTTTACAGTATTCCCATACCAGATAAACCGTGCCTAAAAGATGATTGGAGGAAATGTCCCTCCAAAGGTCGGAGAGAGTATAGTATTGAAAAGGATGAAGACGGAACCTATGTCGGCTGGCTCGATGAAGTCGGAAGTGGTTCCGGTGGATGTTTTATAACTTCAACCCGATGGTAAAAGATGATAAAAACTAATTGCCCACAAAAAAGGAGAAAAACAATGAAAAAACTGAAAAAACTGGCAATGGGCGCGACCATTTTGGTCGCATTGATGGTAATTTTTTCTTGCGCCGGCATTACGCCGACAACATCGGCGAGAGCTGATGCCACAATTACCAATTCAATTTACGTTACAAATTGGGTTGGTGGGCCACTTGGCCCGGGTGAAACTTGGGCGGGATGGAAGTATCAGGCTGCTAGTAGAGATGGTGACAAAGCCATTAAATGGCGGCCGGTTATTTTGCTTCCAGAGGGGGAGTCTAGAGTAGCCTTCCGGTCAAAATTAACCGGCAACACGGTCTGGGAGCAACATTTTCGGGACACGAGACATTTGGTCCCGAATGTTTCAGGACAAATCAATCGCTCAGCACCGGGAACGGTGCGACGATTTGGTCAGCACGTTGGGGTGGCTCCGGCACCCCTTGCAACTACTACATCTTCATCTTTAGGTCCCATGCTTCGTTTAGATGGAGCCAAAAAGAAGGTAGATGTAATTAAAAGTATTTTCATAAAAAAAGGTTGGTGTGGAAATATTACATCAACAATTAAAAAAGATGATAATTATGTTGGTGTTTTTGTTGACGGTGTTTATCAAGACGCCATCACAACCACCAACAGGATTTTAACAGGGGCTTGCAAGGCCCAAATTAGAAAAGTAAAAGCGGTAGTTTCCGTTTTTTGTGATTCTCCTTGTAAAAACTGCAAAAGACGTGCCGGCGTGATTGGTATTCCTTGTCAGGATATTGAAGGTGGTGTCCAAATCGGTGGCTACCACCTACCGATTGCCAAGCGGTGCGACAATCCTGGGTATTCCAAAGGGGTGCCGATGGTCAGTCTCAAAGCCCAATTTAACAATGGGGAAGATGAAGACTGGCCAGTGGCGAGAAGCTGGCAAACTATTATCATCTTCCGGAATGGCAATCCGGAAGAGCTTCTAACAACACAGGTAATTCCTGTGTTGGAGAAAAAACTGGTTAAAATTTTTTCACAACTTGATTGGTTAAATGCTCACTTAACCAATGCGAGTAATGGGGATAATGCGTGTAACGTCAACATATCCCAAAGTGGAAAAATTCTCCTGGATGAGTTGTAAATCCAGGAGAGCGGGAGCACCCTCTCGCTAAATAAATAATAATTTTAATCCCTAGGGGTGCCGGGGATTTACAAATGAAAGGAATTGGGCCATGCAGAATAATCACGCATGGCCCTTTAAATTTGTTCAAAAACGGTTAAATTAAGCGAAAGTATTACAAATATCACCTTAGGTAAACCTTAAAAAAGTCAAGTATCTTTTTACTCTGGACAAAGTTTGAGTTTTGTGTTACAGTGATTGGTTAAATAAATTTTAAATTAATTGAATGCCAAATCTAAATAAGATCAAAAAATACAGTCGAATCGGTCTGGAAAAGATAAAGTCAACCATCCGGACTAATATTTTTTTAAAAACAGGTCGATTGATGCCTCGACCACAAAAGGTACAGTTTTTGATTTCCAATAAATGTAATTATCGTTGCCAAATGTGTCCTCAGTGGAAACGAGGAGAAAGCGAAAAAATTAAGGACTACATATCTACAGATAGGGTGAAAAAAATAATTGATGAAGTTGCTAAAAGTGGAATTCCTGAATTTGGAATTTCTGGAGGAGAACCGCTTTTATTTAAAGAAAATGTTCTTGATTTATTGAAATATGCCAACCAAAAGAATCTTTATACTCACTTCGTGACCAATGGGTTATTGCTGAATAAAGAATTAATCCAAAGTTACAATGATATTGGAGGTGGGCATATTTCATTATCAATTGATTCTTTTAGTGAGAAGCATGATGAACTGAGAGGTTATAAGGGAGCTTTTGAGTCGGTAAAAAAAGTGATTGATATTTTTGAAAAAAATACTTTTCCCAACATCAAGCTGAAGATAAATACGGTGATTTCAAACAAAAATTTAGAGGATATTTTAGTAATTGTTGAGTTGGCCATTAAAAATAAATTTATTTTATTTATTCAGCCTTTTGATATTTACGATTATTCGGGAAAATTAACTACTGAAGAGAGAGAGGAGAAGTATCCTCTTTGGGTTGAGAAAAAAAATTACTCAAAATTAAAAGAATTAATAGAAAGACTTTTAGTGCTTAAAAAAGATAACCCAGGAATCATTTTAAATAGTGAAGCTCATTTGAGGGGAATATATCGATATTTTACGGGAACACGAGAGCCGGCTGAAATGATCGGATGTACAGCTTTACTTGATCGAATTTTGATTAATCCTGATGGAAAGATTTGGGCTTGTAAATTTGGTTCACTAGGAGATCTTAAGAAAGAAAAATTCAGTGATTTTTTAAAGAGTCAAAAGAGAAAGAAATTTATTGAAGCCGGGTTAAAGTGTCAGGCTGGATGTATGTTAGGTTGTGCTTATCGATTAAGTGTAAAAGATTTGTTGGTTAATGGACCGAAACAATTTCTTAATTTAATTAAATAACTTTTATAAAAAGCTGATGTCTTGGAAATCAATTCAAAAATTAAATATTTCTCAAGAGACTGTCGATACAATTTTTATTAGTTTTTTGGTTAGTTGTTTTTTGATAAGCGTTTTTTTTATTGGGTTCAATTTGTTGTTTTATTGCTTAACGGTTCTAATTAGTTTTTTAATTACCTTACGAAATCCAAGAAGTGGAATATACGCCATTGTTTTTTTAGCAATAATCTTTGAAAAATTTTTTACCTTACAAGCTATTTATATCGGCGACAATGAATATAAATTATTTTTGCCGGACATTCTTATGGGGGCGATAATCATTAGTTTATTTTTTAAACGATTAATGGGACAAAAGAAAAAATTTGAATTTATAAAAGCTGATTATTTTCTTGGGGGATTTGTTCTATTAGCATCAATACATTTTATGGTTAGTCTTTTTATTTACGGCAGAGAGTTCAGTTTAGCTTTTAGCAGTTTTAAATATTATGCTTTTTACCCGATCATTTATTTTTTAATACCTATTTTATTTAAAAGAAAAAATAAATTAATAAGATTATTTAAATTTGGATTAGCTGGAACGTTATTGATAATTGTTTTTTTTGGAGTTGGTTTAGTTACCGGAAAGGGAATTTGGACTGATATTACTTGGCTTTCTACGGGAGGTTCAAGATTATTAGGCGCACGCCACGCTTTTTATTTGTCTATGGCGGTAATATCCCTACTAAGTTATTTATTAGTTAAAAAAAGATTGATTGAGCGAAAAGAAAAATTTTTGATTTTTCTTTGGATTTTTGGAATAATCGGAGCCTTAATGAGAAATATCTGGTTGGGATTATTTTTCGCGCTTATAATTATTTATCGGCTAATTTCAATAAGCGAAAAGAAAATATTCAAAAAGATATTATTTGAATATGGAATGATATTAATTTTGGTGGTTGTTTTTTTGTTGCAACTTTCATTGGTTTTTCCCACTACTAAACTAAGCCAAAAAACGGATAACATGCTAACTTCTGTTTCTTTACGTATTAAATCATTTTCTCATATTTCCAGAGATCAAAGCGTTTTTTGGAGATACCAAGTATGGAAGAGCGCTTTTAAAGAATATGGACAAAATCCAATTGTAGGTATGGGACTAGGGAGAAAAGTTTCCGTAGAAATGAACGAAAACAATTATCGGTCATTTGTGGATGTTAGACATATTCATAACTCTTTCTTGTCCATTCTTTTTCAATTAGGGATTATTCCGTTTAGTTTATTTTTTTCTTGGATTTTTCTTATTTTAAAGCAATTGTATAAGACGCAAAGAAATTGGTTAAAAGTGGCCTTGATGGGTTTGATAGTTAATTTTTTAGTAGTGTCACTTTTTCAACCTTACCTAGATTCAAATTCAACAGCAATTTTCTTTTGGTTGATTATGGGATTAAGTCATTCAGCAATAACTTTTAAAAATAATTTACTGTGAAGATTTTAGAGATTAATAAATTTCATTATTTAAGAGGAGGCGGAGCTAAACATTTTTTAAATGTTAGTCGGCTTTTAGAAAAAAGGGGTCATTCCGTGGCTAGATTTTCTATGAAGCATCCAGAAAATATACCCAATAATTGGAGCAAATACTTTGTTAGTCACGTAGGTTATCAGCCGGAGAATAATTTTTGGCAAAAATTAAAAGGGTTGGGAAGGATATTTTACTCTTTTGAGGCTAAATTTAAAATTAGGAAATTACTTAAAGAGTTTAGACCAGACATTGTCCATTTACATAGTATTTATCATCAAATTTCCCCATCAATTTTAAAAGAAATTAAACGAATGGGTGTGCCGATAGTAATGACAGTGCATGATTTTAAGTTGATTTATCCCGATCGTTTACCTCCCGTAGAAGAAAGAAAATTGAACGAGGATAAGCGATGGTGTTATATAAATTTCATTAAGCGGAAATGTTTTAAAAATTCTTATTTGAAAAGTTTTTTAGTGGTATTAGAGACGAAGATTAATCAATGGACAAAAATTTATGATAAACATATTGACCTTTATATTGCTCCACGAAATTTTGTTAAAGAAGCCTTAGTTACTAATGGGTTAAGTGCAAAAAAAATAAAAGTATTACCGCATTTTTTAAATTTAAAAGAACTTGAAATTGTTCAAAATCATCCTAAAAAGATAGATCGACAAGCCGAAAAAGATGAATATTTCTTTTATTTTGGAAGAATTTCTAATGAAAAAGGGGCTAAAGAATTAATAGAAATTTTTAAAAATAATAATAATATTAAGCTGTATATTGCTGGAAGAATTTTTGATGGAATAAAAATTCCATTTAAAAAGAATATTAGATATTTGGGTTTTTTAAGCCCGGAGAAGATACATTACTATATTAAAAATTCTTTGGCGGTAGTTTCACCGTCAAGAATTATGGAAACATTTGGTTTAGTATTAATGGAGACACATATTCAAGGAAAGCCTTTTATTGGTTTGGATGCGGGTGCTTATTTTGAGGGAGTAAAAGAAGGGCAAAATGGATTTATTTGTAAAAATATGAATGATTTTGAAAAGGTTATAAAAGAAGTAAGTCAACAAAAATATATTTTTAATAATAAACTTATCAAAAAAGAGGCGATGAAAATGTATGACAGTAACAAATATTATAATAAATTAATAAATATTTTTGAAAAGTTAATTAAAAATAATTAAAAAACAATGAAAATTAACAATCATTTAAAATTAAAGTTGCTAAAGAATAATTGGAAAAAGCCAAGTCGGTTGTTTAATGTAATTAAGTCAAAAGTTTTATTAAAGAAAGAAAAGAATACTTTTTTGCCTATGACTGCAGATATTGAACCAACTATTTCGTGTAATTTAAATTGCATTATGTGCCATCGAAAAGAGCTGGTTAAAGATAGGGGAAAAATGTCCATGTCTTTAAATGATTTCAAAATAATTTTGAAAAAAATTCCTTCTTTGTTAAAAATCAATCTTCAGGGGATGGGAGAGCCATTATTGGCAAAAGATTTTTTTTCTATGGTAAGAGAAGCAAAAAAAAGGAAGATATTGGTAACCACTGTAACTAATGGGATATTTCTTCATCGAGAGAACGCTAAAAAAATTATTGCCAGTGGAATTGATCGGGTTTATGTTTCCATTGACAGTAATGATCCTGTCCAGTATTTAAAATATAGAGGAAAAAATTCTCTGGAGTTGGTAAAGAAAAATTTAATCGGCTTAATTAAAGAAAGAAACAAACAAAAAACAGGAAGGACGTTGATTGGTATTTGGATGTTACTTTTTAACGACAATGTTGACCAGTTGTTACCCCTACTATCTTTCGTTAAAAAAGCGGGGATAGATGAGATAACAGTACAAACGGAAATCAAAGATAGGGGTAAGGATAATTGGAAAAAACGAATCAATGATTTAAAAATAAAAAATTTGTCCGAATATGAAGGAGAAATAAAAAAAGCAAAAAAACGAGCAAAAGAATTAGGAGTTACTTTACGATTTCATCGAGGACTGGGATATATGAAACCGGACTTTGATTCACTTTGTCAATGGCCATGGAAAAGTTTATATATTAGTTCTGATGGAAGCATTGTGCCTTGTTGTATTATCTCTGATCCAAAAATAGCTTACATGGGAAATATTTTTCAACAAAGCTTTGAAGAAATTTGGAATGGGAGATATTACAGAAATTTACGTAAGGGACTATTAAAGAATAAAATTCCGTCATATTGTGAGGGATGTTATGGTGGCGCCTGTAATAAAAAATAGTTTATATTGACATAATAAAATTTTCCTGTTAGAGTAAACGGTCATTTAATGATTAGATAATATTGATGAAAATCGCATTTATTGGACAAAAAGGTATTCCTGTAATAACGGGAGGAGTGGAACGGAGGGTACAGGAGCTTTCTATTAGAATGGTCAAACAAGGGCATGAAGTTTTTGTCTATGCGCGTAGAAATTATACTGATATTTCGGTGAAACAATATAAGGGAGTTAAACTTGTACATATACCAACTATTGCCAGAAAAAATTTGGATACTATTGTGCATACATTTTTTTCTACGGTACATGCCATTTTTCAACATTATGATGTGATTCATTTTCAAGCTCCGGGACCATCAACTTTAGCTTGGTTGATAAGATTATTTCGTCCGGATGTTATTTTGGTGGCGACTTTTAATTCACAAGATTATAAACATCAGAAATGGAATTGGTTGGCTAGAAAATATTTACAGTTAGGTGAATGGGCAATTTGTAAATTCCCCAATCAAACTATTGTTATTAGTGATATTCTAAAAAAATATGCCCAAGAAAAATACAAAATTAAAACGGTGACAATCCCCAATGGGTCAGCGGTTAAAAAAACTAAAAAAACTAATTTATTAAAACAGTGGGGAATTAAAAAAAATAAGTATATTTTTTATTTAGGAAGAATTATTAAACATAAAGGGTTACATTATTTGGTAGAAGCGGTTCAGGAGTTAAAAAAAGAAGGTAAAATTGACAAGAGCATAAAAGTAGTTATTACTGGTGAAGGGGCTTATACAAATGAATACGTAAAAGAATTAAAAACTAAAGCAAATTCAACCGATATTATTTTTACCGGTGCTCAAACAGGGGAAGCACAGTATCAGCTTTATTCTCACGCATTAATGTTTGTGCAACCATCAGAAGCGGAAGGTCTTTCCAATTCACTATTGGAGGCCATGGGTTATGGATTACCGATTGTTGTAAGTGATATTGTGGAAAATATAATGGTGGTGGGAAATACCGCATTGATGTTTAAAAAAGGAGACGTGGAGGATTTAAAAAGAGTGATAGTTGAATTAGTTAACAATACAAATAAAAGCAAGCGATTGGGTAAATTAGCTAAGCGAAGAGTTTGGAAAAAATATGACTGGGATAAAGTTACGGAAATGAATTTGGCGGTTTATCGTAAGGTTTTTGAAACAAAAAAAAGGATACATAAATTAGTGGGAAAAGTCATTAGCTAATTAGCTAGATTAATTTAAAAAGAAGATATGAAAATGCTCTTTGCATGGAAGGAGTATTTTAAATT
>CAYMNT010000028.1:5046-8380 GCA_964391875.1 uncultured Bdellovibrionales bacterium | reverse complement strand
AAATTAATCTGAAATTTTCAGCTGGAACATAGCTACTTTTGAGCCGATGCGCGGATTTGAACCGCGGACCTACTCCTTACCATGGAGTTGCTCTACCCCTGAGCTACATCGGCCTTTAATTTATCTGACTTTTTATACCTTTGTCAGTACTAATTGCTTTATCTTTGGTTTTTCATAATTAAATTATATGGTGGGCCGGGAGAGATTTGAACTCCCGTAGGCTTGCGCCGCCAGATTTACAGTCTGGTGCATTTGACCACTCTGCCACCGACCCATTTATTTATTTCCCCGAGCCGAGAACGAGACTCGAACTCGTGACCTACCGCTTACAAGGCGGTTGCTCTACCAACTGAGCTATCTCGGCAAATTTTAAAATTATATTATTTTAAGTTAACTTATCTATTCCAGTTATTTTTAATTCAATCTTTTTAAAAGTTTAATTTTTTGAAGCTTTCTTTTAGCATCCATATCTCGAGGAACATTCTTTATAATAAACTTATAAGCCTCTTGAGCGTCACTTAAATTACCTTTTCTTAAATAGAGTTCTCCCAATTGACGGTAATGTTCAAAATTTTTCGGTTCATTTTCAATTTTTTTAAGAATCTTTTTTTCCCAAATTTCATGATCTATTCCCAGCAATTCATCTTCGTTTAAGGTTACTTGTTTTTCTTGAGATGTTTTGACATCTTTCATTGATAATTTTTTATCCTCAATTACTTGATTATTCTCGCTTTTTTTAATACTGACTATACCGTCCGAAAAATCATCTGTTACTTCACTTTTAATCTTTACTTTTTCATCATAATCAATCTCGTTGTCTTCTTCTTGTCTTTCTTCTGCCTTGTCTTGTTTCCCCCAAAATTTGATTTTTTGGAAAATACCTTTTTTCTTCTCAGCTAATTCTTTTTCCTCATTTAATTCTTCCTTTTCCAATAATATTTCTTCCTTTTCAGTTTCTGTTCGTTGCGCTGTTTCTTCTTTTTTGATTTTATTTAAAATTGATTTTTTCTGAGCTTCTTTTTCTTTTCTGTTCTTCATTTTTAATTTGATAAATGACTCAGTTTGAGATATTTCATCTTCAGAAAAGGTTTGTTCTTCAGAAAAAATTTCTACCGTCTCCTCAACTTCCGTTGGTAAATCTTCTTTAATTATTCCTTCCAACTCTTTTTTCTCTTCCCGAAAAAACTCTTCTTGAGCAAATCGTTCATCTTCATCTCCTCCGGTTCCCTTCTTTATTTTAATCACCCAAAGATGAATTAACCGTAAAATATGCTTAAACCATTGCACTGTTTTTTCTATAATAAACAAAAATCCATTTCTAGCCTTATGTCCCATTGAAGATAGAAAGTTTATTTTTTTGTTTTCTCCTTCTTCTTCTAATAATTGAGAGGCTTTTTCTGATTTATCTACATTACGAGAAAAAATCACCATAATTATGGCTAAACTTAACAAAATTATTCCACTGAAAATAAAATTGTATAACATAGCTCAATTTAAATTACTGTTATTTTATCCCCGTCACTTATTACCCAGCTACCATCGGCTAATTTTATTTTAACTTTTTTAGCGATTACTTGCCAATCAACTACTTCCCCCTCTTTCCCTTCAACCATAACCTTGGTTCCCAAGGGAGGCAATTCCTTGGCCAATTCCGCATATTGTTCCGCCTCATAGGAAAGACAACACATTAATCTTCCACATTGTCCGCTTAAGCGCTCTGAACCACGATGAGAAATCATCTGACAACGTGCCATCTCCGTTGAAACACTTTTCATTCCGGTTTTTAGAAACTTACGACAACAAAATTCTCTTCCGCAAATGCCATAACCTCCGGCTAAACGCGCCTCATCTCTTGATCCCATTTGTTGCAAACGCACCGACTTACCAAAGCTGGCTGATAATTTCTTTGCCAAATCTCTAAAGTCAACTCTTCCATCCGCAACAAAAGCCACTACCACCGAACTTTCATCCAAGCTTATTTTAGCGTCAATAATCTTCATCGGCAAATTTAATTCCTTGGCGTGAAGTTTAGTTTCTTTTACTAAAGCTTTTTCTTTCTCGGCATTTTCTTCCATCTTTTCTTTATCCTGCTGAGTTACTGTTCTAATAAATTCCCCCACCGTATCTTCTCCTTCTATTATTTTATCCCCCAAAATAACCTCCGCCGGAAAAATACCCCACTCATGTTTTACTATCACTAATTCTTTAGTCGATTTAATCGAACCGGTAATATTTTTTGGCTGATCCCATTTAAAAAAACGAACAATCATAAATTTAACTAGTAATTACTTTCAAACTACTTTCCCTTTAGAAATTTTTAAATTTCCAATCTGACAAATTCACTAATGACAATATTTTCTCCTATGGTTGAGATTTTTTCTTTTAAGACTTCTTCTACCGTTCTCTCTTGGTCTTTAATAAAAGCTTGGGTTAATAACGCTCGCTCCGCTCTAAATTTTTTCTCTTTCCCTTCAATAATTTTTTGGGCTATTTCTTCCGGTTTCCCTGTTTGTTTTACCTCTTCTTTCCATACTTCTTTTTGCTCCGCTACTAAATCACTCGGCACTTCTTCCGGTTTAACCACCAGAGGATCCATAGCTACTACTTGCATAGCAATATCTTGAATTAATTCTTGAAAATCATCATTACGAGCGACAAAATCAGTTTCACATAATACTTTTACCAAAGCAGCCACCTTACCGTTTGTATGAACATAGCTAGCCACCCTTCCTTCCTTTGCTTCTCTTCCTCCCTTTTTGTCGGCTTTAGCTACTCCTTGTTTTCGTAAAATTTTTAACGCCTCAGCTTCATCACCCTTAGCCTCGTCCAGGGCTTTTTTAATATCCACCATACCGGCTCCGGTTTGTTCTCTGATTTTTTTTATAAGTTTTATCATTTTATTTTCATTAAAATTGATTTTTTAAGTTATTTTTTATTTTTTTGTTTCACTGCGACCGGCTTCTTTAGGTGACACTGAATTACTTTTTGCCTCTAAAATAGTTTTCATAAACACCCCCAATACATATTTAATGGCTGAAAAAGCATCGTCATTGGCCGGAATAGGATAATCTATTTGACTTGGATCACCATTGGTATCCACCAATCCCATAGTAGTAATTTTCATTTTTTTTGCTTCTAAAACCGCCGCTTTGTCTTGAATGATATCCAAAAAGAAAATTAAATCGGGCAAACGAGTCATTTTTTCCAACCCACCCATTTTACTATCAATGGCGGTAAGTTTTTTGCCCAGTTTTAATTTCTCCAATTTTGTCATTTTTTCTCCCTTACCCTCTTCCAATAAGGCTTTGTTTTCAGATAAATATTTAAGTCTTTT
>CAYMNT010000028.1:0-4946 GCA_964391875.1 uncultured Bdellovibrionales bacterium | reverse complement strand
CTCCCTTACCCTCTTCCAATAAGGCTTTGTTTTCAGATAAATATTTAAGTCTTTTTTTAATTATTCCAAAATTAGTTAAAGTTCCTCCCATCCAACGTTCATTAACATAAGGAATCTGAATATTTTCCGCTACTCCCTTAACTAATTCTTGCGCTTGTTTTTTGGTTCCCACTAACAAAACTAAACCTCCTTCTTTTACTGATTGTTCCAATTTTTCCATAGCTTTGGAAAAACGCTCTATGGTTTTTTCCAAATTAATAATGTGTACTCCCTCTCTCTCGGTGAAAATATATTCTCTCATCTTCGGATTCCAGCGAGCTTTTTTGTGCCCAAAATGTAGCCCCGCCTTAAGCATTGCTTCCAGGGAGATTTTATACTTTTCCTGACCTTTAGAAAGCACCGATTCATCAACCGACTCCGTCTTCGTTTTTGTCCCTTTTTTTAAGGGATTAGTTTGTTGTTTCATTTGTTTACCTTTATAATTAACCTCTGCCCGACTTTAGTTTCAGCTCTTACGAGAAACACTCTCTCTTAAACCAAGAAAGTGGCCTCTTTAACAAGGTAAGCCGACCGCCGAACATGTGTGATTTTGTCATCAGCTTACGACACTTGATGACTTAAAACAAGTTAGCACAAGAAAAACTAAATGTAAAGACATTTTAAGATATAATTTGACTTTTAGTTACCTGGATGTTAAGCTTTTTTAAGAATATTAAACATTTAATTAATACCTTTTTAAGGCTTAAGCGTGGAAATTAAAAGAGTAGAAAGGTAAAATTTAGCTTTTACTTTTTACCTCTTAATTTTCATTTTTTTGCCCGGTAAAAAGGTAAACACAATGAAAGTAAACAACTTTTCCGTCGAAATTGGCGGAAGAAGCGTCCAAGTTGAAATTGGACGCCTGGCCCAACAAGCTAATGGAGCGGTAACTGTTCGTTACGGTGATACCGTAATTTTAGCTACTGCCACCATGCGTAAAGATCGTTCCGAGGGAACCAGCTATTTTCCTCTTTTCGTAGAATATGAAGAACGTTATTATGCTGGAGGAAAAATTAAAGGATCTCGCTTTATTAAAAGAGAAGGTCGTCCTTCCGATCAAGCCATTTTAAACGGTCGAATGATTGACCGTGCCATTCGACCTCTTTTTGATGAACGTATGAGAAATGAAGTGCAGGTAATTGTTACCGTACTTTCCATTGATAAAGAAAATGACCCGGTTAGTCTTGCCATTATCGGTGCTTCTTTGGCTTTAGGTATTTCCAGTATCCCCTGGAATGGTCCTATCGGTGCAGTTAGATTGGGAGCAGACAATGAAATCAACCCCACCATTAAAGAACTGGAAAACAACGCTCTTAATCTGATTCTTTCCGGAACTAAAGAAAAAATAAATATGATTGATTGTGACGCCCAAGAGTATTCCAATGAAAATATGACACAAGCTTTTGAAGTTGGATTAAAGGAAATTAATCGTTTAGTCACTTTTCAAGAAGATATTATTAATCAGCTGGGAAAAGAAAAAACTAAAGTTGAATTAACCTCACCTAGCGATGATTTTACCAAAGAAATTAAAGACTTCTTAATAAAAAATGGCTTGGCGGAAGCCTTCTACACAAAAGATAAGTTTGAACAAACGGAAAAGATGGAGGCCATCAAGGAAAAAATGACTATTCATCTGGAGGAAACTTACGGATCAGAAGAAGAAATTTTAAAGAAAAGAAAAGCGGAGGCAGATTTAATTTTTGAAAATTTCCTCAATGATGTTTTACATAATAAAGTTATCCAAGAAGAAAAACGATTGGATGGAAGAAAAATGGATGAACTTAGAAAGATTACTGCCAATGTTGATATTTTACCTCGAACTCACGGTAGCGGTCTATTTCAAAGAGGAGAAACTCAAGCTTTAACGGTAGCCACTTTAGGTTCTCCCGGTGATGAACAAATTATTGACACAATGGAAGTAGATGAAAAAAAGAGATATATTCATTATTATAATTTCCCTCCCTACAGTGTAGGCGAAGTTGGTTTTATGCGCGGTCCCGGTAGAAGAGAAATCGGGCATGGTGCCTTGGCGGAAAAAGCCATTCTTCCTGTGCTTCCTTCTCAAGACACTTTTCCCTATACTATGCTTTTGGTTAGTGAAATTATGTCCTCCAACGGATCGTCTTCCATGGCTTCCACCTGCGGTTCAACTTTAGCATTAATGAATGCCGGAGTTCCCATTAAAAGTCCCGTCAGTGGTATTGCCATGGGGATTATTATGAATTCAAGTGGTCAATATAAGATTCTAACTGATATTCAAGGACCGGAAGATCACTGGGGTGATATGGATTTTAAGGTAGCCGGAACTAAAAATGGGATTACCGCTATGCAAATGGATGTAAAAATTGATGGAATTACTCCTAAAATTGCCGGTGAAGTTTTGGAGCAGGCCTACAAAGCCAGGATGGAAATTATGGAAGTAATGCTAAAAGCCATTGATAAACCAAGAGAAGAATTATCTCCCTATGCTCCGCGAATTATCACCCTAAAAATTAATCCGGATAAAATTCGTGACGTAATTGGATCCGGAGGTAAAATAATTAATGAAATTATTGACCAAACCAACACCCAAATAGATATTGAAGACGATGGTTCAATTTTCATCACCGCCGAAGATAAAGAAGGAGGTGCCAAGGCGAAAAAATGGATTGAAGACTTAACCCATGAAGTTAAAGCGGGAGAATTATTCACCGGAAAAGTAACTAAAATTATGGACTTTGGTGCTTTTGTGGAAGTCGTTCCCGGACAAGAAGGTTTAGTCCATATTTCTCAAATAGCCGATGAACGCATAGAAAAAGTTACTGACGTGCTTAAGGAAAATCAAATAGTTAAGGTGCGAGTTAAAGAAATAGATAAAATGGGTCGTATTAACCTTACCATGAAAGGGGTGCAACAATAATTTGTATTTTTAACCGACTTATTTTCAAAACCGCTTATTTTTTTTCTAAGCGGTTTTGTTTTATTTTTTTTTATGATATAATTAATGAAACGTTTCTTTTTAAAAAAATAAAAAGTACAATGCAAAATATAACAAAAAATAAAACTTCTGATCAAACTGATCCTCCTTTGGAACTTGAGATAGATACTATGAAAAACGCTCTAAAGAACCCTTCTTCTAAAAAAGACTTATCAGCTTTATCTCCCTATGACGAAAAAAAATCTCCTACCAAGGATGCGGTTAAAAATAAACCATCTCCCTTCCTTGGCAAAACTGTTCCTTCAGAACTTTCTCGTGCCGACAACAAACAATCATCAAATTTTGATGCTCAAAAAAAAGCTTATGCTGATTCTTTAGAAAAAAATTATGTTTCACCAAAAAAAACCAGTCCTTTTTCCGGTGACTTACCCAGTGATTTGCCCACTCAAACAACTAAAGAAAATATTTCCCCTGAAAACAATCCGGTAAAAAACAAGTTTGATGACCTTAGTCCAAAAACAACTGATCAAAAAATTATCACTCCTCTCACCAGCTTAACCGGTTCTAAAGAAAGTTATTTAAAAAAAGACCCTTTTTTAAATGAAGAGAGTATGCCGGAAAAAACTAAAAAAAATAATTGGCTACTCTTGGGAATTGCCTTATTCGTTCTTCTTCTTGCTGTTGGAGCCGGTCTTTATTATTATTTATCCGTAACAAAAAAATCAGCTGATCAAACTACCAATGATATCGAAGAAGCTATAACTCCTTCATCCGACACAAATAATTCCCCTTCTGAATCAATTGATACATCTTCCTCTGATAATAATATGCCCCATGAAAGTCAAGATGCTGTTACCCCGTTAGCTACTGACAATTTCTCAAAAATTAAACAACTATCTTTTAATACCGATTTAGTGGCGGAAATTAAAGATGTTATTTCTACTGCAAAAATAGGTAAAGACAGCTCCCTGTTGTTTGACGGATATTTTATGCAAGTTGTTCAAAATGAAACACCCATAACTCCCGTTCAATTATTGAACCACTTAAAAATTAACTTAAAAAATTTAGAAAGCGTTGTTTGGAAAGATAAAGCTTTTATTTTTCTTAATCAATTAAAAGCTGATGGTCCGGTAAAAGTATCTCTGTTACTGCCCCTTGATGCAAAAACCAATACCACTCTGCTAAAAAATAATTTAAAAAATCAAGAAAAATATCTTCCGGTTGATTTAAAACCTTTATTTATAGATGAGACTGCCCCTTATATTGTTGATTTAAACACAATCAGCTTTAATCCAAGCTTAATCAATAATGCTGTTCGTTATCTTAATTATACACCAGGCAATCCCGATAAATCCATTGACTGGGGAATTATTTCAAAAAATGAAAACTCCTATCTGATTTTTTCCACCGCCAAAAAGTCAACGGAACAACTCATTAAAGCACTTGAAACAACTGACTTTAGCAACGATAATAGTAACTCCGCTCCCACTATGGGAGAAAATATCCAAACCACATCCAATACCACGAATAAAACGAATTCATTGTCACCAGACACAGTCACCGTTGATAATAATGGTTCATTATAAAATTATTTGATTATTTGTTGATAACTGTTGATTAATTGTTGATAACTTTTTAAATATTTTATCCAAGTTTATCCGTTTCTGCATTGGGTACAAAATTATTCAATAGTGATTAAGCCTTTAAATACTGTTGTTTCAAATGATAATTGACCATTAATAAGAAAAATGCTATAATGGTTGTGTAATCAGTTCTTTACATTGTATCTTATATCCGCCAAGTTGGCAGCAGAATTCCAATCATGATTTCCCCCTATTCATGATTGGAATTCTGCTGCTCCCGAAATATAATTTAAAACATCTTTGATGTTCTAAATTATATGACAGTAAACTTACTGTCATCTGACAAATCGGGGTTTAAAACAAAAACAAAAAAAATAAAAACAAAACAAAAAAAATGGGTTTTTAAA
>CAYMNT010000027.1:0-8459 GCA_964391875.1 uncultured Bdellovibrionales bacterium | reverse complement strand
TAAAATACCTAAACCAGTTTAACTATTTTTCAAATTAACCCCTCTTTAATATTCTTCAACAAAAAAATAAAACAAAAAACAGGTCGTGGCCTGTTTTTTGTAAAATAGTTAGAGCCAAAGGCTATTAAAACTATTTTTTAACGGCATCTTTCAATCCTTTACCCGCTTTAAATTTAGGCACTACCATGGCAGGGATTTGAAGTTTTTCTCCAGTAGCAGGGTTAACTCCTTGTCTTGCTTTACGATGAGAAACGGAAAAAGTTCCAAATCCGGTAAAAACTACCGCCTCTTCCTTCTGCAATGATTCTGTTACTGTATCTAAGATTGCCTGCAAAGACATTTCAGCATCTTTCTTGCTTAAGCCAGTCTTGGCAACAATCGCAGCAACAACTTCTGTTTTTTTCATTCTTAACACCTCCAATCTAGATTAAAATTTAGTTAATTCCCCCTCTACTGAATATTCTTATAATCTATTCAGTAAAACATTATTTAACTTTACCCTATTTTAACGCAAAAACTAAGAATTATGCAAGTAAAAAAATATTTTACTTAACGTGCATATTCAACTGACCGTGTTTCTCTTAATATATTTACTTTTATTTCTCCCGGATAATTAAGATCTTCTTCAATCTTTTCAGCAATTTTTTTAGCTAATTTAGTTGAAGCTAAATCATCTATTTTATCCGGATTGACAAAAACCCTCACCTCTCTCCCTGCCTGAATAGCATAACATTTATCCACTCCATCAAAAGAAAGTACCGTTTCTTCCAATTCCTTGAGTCTTTTAAGATAATTTTCTAATGTATCTTTACGTGCTCCCGGACGAGAAGCGCTTAATGCATCAGCGGCTGCAACAATAAAAGCATAAGCACTTTCAAAAGGATAATCTTCATGGTGAGATTTCATAGCATCAATTATTTCTCGTGGCTGATTAAATTTCTTGAGAATATTAATGCCTATTTCAATATGAGTCCCTTCGATTTCATGATCAACTGCTTTACCAATATCGTGAAGTAAACCAGCTTTTTTCGCTAAAAGCGCATTTAAACCAAGTTCAGCAGCTAACAGGCCAGATAAATGAGCCACTTCTATGGAATGCAATAAAACATTTTGTCCATAGCTGGTTCTAAATCTCATTCGTCCAATCAATTGAATTAATTTTGGATCCAGGCCGGCAATCCCCACGTCATAAACAGCTGCCTCCCCCGCTTCTTTTATCTTCTTGGTAATTTCTTTTTTGGCTTCAACTACCGCTTCCTCTATTTTACTGGGATGAATCCTCCCATCCTTCATTAATCTATCTAAAGCTTGTTTCGCTACCTCTCTTCGCATTGGATCAAATCCGGAAATAACAATGGCTTCGGGCGTATCATCTACAATAATTTCTGCTCCGGTTAAGCGTTCCAATGCTTTAATATTTCTTCCTTCTCGACCAATAATTCTTCCTTTTAAGTCATCAGAAGGAAGACTAATGGTGCTGGTGGTGGTTTCTGATGATTGAGACCCGGCGTAACGTTGCATGGCTTGGACCATAATTTCTTTGGCTTTCTCGTCTAATTCTTCACTTTTTTCTTTTTCTAATTGAATTATTTTTTTAACCAGCTCGTCTTTATTTTCCTTCTCCGCCAATGAAAATAATACTTTTCTAGCCTGATCTTTACTCATTTCCGCAATCTTGGTTAAACGCTCAATTTGCTGGTCTTTAATTTTTATAATCTCTTCTCTAATTTTTTTAACCGCTTTACTTTTTGACTGAATCCTGTTTTTATCTTTTTCAATTTGACGATAACGTCGCTCGATTTCCCTGTCTCTTCTTTCCCAACGATCTTCCATACCGTGAATTTTATCTCTTAATTCTCTTTCTTCATCTTTAACTTTTTCCAACGAATTTACCGCTTTGGTTTTAGCGTCTAATATTTCTTTTTTGGCTTTAATTTTTGCTTTTTCCAAGATATTGTTAGCTTTATTTTCAGCTGACTCTACTTGATTTTTAACAATTAATTTACGTAGCAAAAAACCCAAAAACAAGCCCACTAAAAAGGTTCCGCTACTAACAAAGATTACATTCATTTTTTTGGTAACAACCTATCATAAAAAATTTATTTCATTAAAGACAAAAAATTAGCACTTTTCTTCCTTCTGTGTTTTATTTTTTAAGGCCGAAACATAGCCGGATGCTTTTTTGAATCATTAATAAAAATTTTTTTACAATCGTTGCCATTTTTAATTAAGTTAGAATGTGAAAAATGTTTCTCTCCTATTCTCACTTTACTGCTGTTACTTGAATGTTTTTAAATATTTTTCACGGCTTAGCAATAGCCTATTTTCTATTCAACATATTTTTAAGCCTTTTCAAGTCTAGCCTCTTTCTTTTTAATTGTCAAAAGAGAAAAGACTTGTTAAAATGATTAGCGTTTAAATAAATAATAGTTTTAGTTTTATGCAAGAAGAAATAACTGAAAAATATAGACCAGTGGTGTTGGTGGTTTTGGATGGTTTTGGTGAATCCAATGAAAAGAAAGGTAATCCTATTTTATCAGCTAATTTACCCACCATTGATAAATTAAATCGTTATTATCCTAAATTACTTATTCAAGCTTCAAGTATGTCCGTTGGTTTACCCTGGGGAGAACCGGGAAATTCAGAAGTCGGACATCAAGCCCTTGGTTCCGGTGTAATTATTTACCAAAACCTTCCCAGAATAAATCTAGCCATAGAGTCTGGAAAATTTTATCAACATCCGGAAATTAAATCAGCCATTCAAAAAGTCAAACAAGCAGGCAAAAAACTTCATTTTATGGGTTTGGTAAGTGATGGCGGTGTGCATGCTCACATTGATCATCTCAAAGCTCTTATGGAAATAGCCAGGGAACAAGGTATTGATGATTTCTTTATTCACGCCATCTTGGACGGACGAGACACTCCTCCTAAGAGTGGTCTTAAATTTATCAAACAAATTCAAGAAAAAATACAACACTTGGGCACTGGACACTTAGCCAGTTTAGTTGGACGTTATTATGCTATGGATAGAAATCAAAATTGGGACCGCATTGAAAAAGCTTTTAATTGTTTCACTCAAGGAAAAGGAGCCACTGCAAAAGATCCTCTTATGGCAATAAAAGAAAGTTATCAAAACAATAAATTAGATGAATTCATGGAACCGGTAAGTATTGTTGACGACAATAATCAACCAATAGGTTTAATTGAAGACGGTGACACGGTTATTTTTTTCAATTTTCGTAAAGATCGAGCTCGTCAAATAACTGAAGCCTTTGTCTCCCCTGATTTTAAAAAATTCCCTTTAAAAACAGTCCGTCCGAAGTTAACTGCCTTTATTACTATGACCCAATACGACAAACATCTCCCCGTTAGTCAAGTACTTTTCCCTCCAATGAAAATAAAAAATTGTCTAGGCAATGTACTATCTCAAAATAATAAAACTCAACTACGCATCGCTGAAACGGAAAAGTATGCCCACGTCACTTATTTTTTTAACTTGGGAAGAGAAAATCCCTTTCCGGGAGAAGATCATGTTCTAATTCCTTCAAAAAACGCACCTTCCTACGACCAAGAACCGGAGATGAGTGCTCGAGAAATTACTGACCGACTAGAAGAAGAGATTAATAAAAAACATTATGATTTTATTTTAGTCAATTATGCCAATGCCGATATGGTTGGCCACACGGGAAATTTTAATGCCACAGTTGAAGCCCTGGAGATACTTGATCAATGCTTGGGACAATTAATAAAAACTGTTCTACGTAATCATGGTTGCTTATTAATTACAGCTGACCACGGAAACGCTGAAGAGTTAATTAATTTAAAAACCGGCGCAAAAGACACGGAACATTCCACCAATCCGGTGCCTCTATGGTTTGTAACTCCCACCAATCACAGAGAAAAACCAACTGATAATTTAGTCAATCAAGCAACCACAGGAATTTTAAGCGATGTAGCTCCCACCATCTTAGAATTAATGCAGATTAAAAAACCGGAAGAAATGACCGGCAATAGCCTTCTTGCTAATTTAAAATAACCAGTAAAAAACTTAATATCCCTTACTTAATCTTTAACGCTTATTGTTGGTTACCTTAATTTTAATTGCCTTCCCTTCCACGATCGCTTGACTTACCATTTCCAAAGCGTGAGTTAAAATACGCTGAAAAGTGCTCTGCGAAGTTTGCATTTCTTTAGCACACTGATTTTGATTTATCTTTTTTACATAACGAAGTCTTAAAGCCTCAAACTCTTCCAATGAAATTTCCTTAATCTCCAATGATCGCAAAGGCACTCCTTGCGGTTTATAAAAAACCGACTTGGGGTTACCGCGAAGTCTTCGTCTTTTTCTCGGTCTTGGCATATATAGTCACATTTAAAAAATTATTTAAACTGTTTGCTGTTTTAAATTTATATTGAAATAATTAAGTGATTGCGGTAAAACTATCTTCATTAAATAATAATCAAAAAATGTTTCACGAAATTATTTATCCTAAACAACTTAGCATTTTATTGATTTGCCCCCTCCCAAGCCCCAATTCTGTTTTTGATTTTTACTTTTACAGAGATTGGGGCTTTTTAGGTCTAATCAATTTTTTAAATTGTTAGATTATCTGTCGTCTATTTAATCCTTTTCCCAAACCTCGTTCTTCCTCCCCACTCTTTCTTTCTTCATCTAATCGCCCAACTCGATTATTTCTTCGTCCAAATCCTTGACCACGCCCAGGTTGATTATTGGCATTCCCCGTCGAATTATTTTTTGAGGAACAACGACCCATTCCTCGACCGGTACCTGAACCTTTGCCTTCAGGACCGGTTCCATCTTTATTTGGCATAAAATTTTTATTAATTATTACTTTATGAATATATACCCATAATAATATTTTGTCAAGTAACTCTCGGCATTTTTTTAAAAAAAACTGTAAACAAGACTGTTAAATCTAATACTTGATTAAAATCAAAACCGAATTTTTGAAAAAATCCGGTTTTGTTTAGTGCTCAATTTTATCCAAACAATTACTTCCCTCCTCTAAACATTCTTATTTTTTCTCTAACTTTTTCTATTACTGCATCACGAGCAGGACCTAAAATTTTTCGGGGATCAATAATGTCACATTTGGTTCCAACTAAACGACAAATCTGTCCCACAAAGGACACTCTGATGTCAGTGTCAATATTAAAACAACAAACACCCAATTGAATAGCTTTTTCCACTTTTTCTTTTTTCCAATCGGAAGTGCCATGCATAATTAAGGGGGTTTGAGGAATTAACTTTCTAATTTCTTTTAACCTTTCCCAATCCGGTTCATCCAACTCTCTAAAAAAACCATGGGCATTCCCAATCCCCACCGCTAAAACATCTACGCCTGTTCGCGCTACTAATTCTTTTGCTTCTTTGGGCTTAGTCATAATTTTTTCCCAATCAATATTTTGGTCTTCTCTTCCCATATAAGGGACTGATCCCAGTTCTGCTTGAACGGTTACTCCTTTACTGTGAGCATAATCAACTACCCGAGTGGTAATTTCAACGTTCTCTTTAAAACTCATTTGAGAAGCATCAATCATTACCGAATCCACTCCATCATCTATAGCTTTGACTACATCATCAAAACTTTTACCATGATCGAGATGGAATCCTATTTCAGCCGAATTTGATTCATATTTGATAACTGCCTGAACAATTTTACCAAAAGTTTTATTGCTGGCATACTTAAATCCATTAGTAGTCACTTGAATAATACAGGGTTTTCCTTCTTGGTGAGCTGCTCGAGCAATCGCCTGAGTTAATTCCATATTGGAAGTATTAAAAGCTCCCACCGCATACCCTCCCGCTACCGCTTTTTGTAAAATTTCAATAGTCTTTCCTCGCATAAATTTATTATTTTAATTATTAATTTTTATCAATTAATTCCATCATCCTTATTAATTGATAAGGAGATAAACTGGCTTTTCCTACTAAAACACCGTCGACACCCGCCTCTAAACAAATTTGTTGAATATTTTTCTCACTAACACTGCCTCCATAAATTATTTTCACTCGTTCCGCCAAAGCACGATTAAATTCGTTGGTTAAAATTCTTTTAATTAAAAGTCTAGCCTCCATAATATCATCCACGGTGGGCAATTGATTCGGTCCATTACTGCTAATTGCCCAAATCGGCTCATAACAAAAAACAATTTTTTCTAATTTTCCCGGTCCTACCCCCACTAAACATTCTTTCAATTGCCGAGTGATTACTTTTAAGGTTTGTCCCGATGATTTTTCCTGAGCATTTTCTCCTAAACATAGAATCGGTTTCAACCCCGCCTTAATGGCGGAATTAATTTTTAAAGAAATTACTTGATTATTTTCTCCAAAATATTTTCTTCTTTCACTATGTCCCAAAATGACATATTGCCCTCCCAAACTTTTAATCGCCACCGGACTAATTGCGCCGGTAAAAGATCCTTTTTTATCCCAAAAACAATCTTGCGCTCCATATTCAATCCATTGAGCTTTTATTTTTTTTAAAAAAATATCTAATTGAATTATTGAAGGACATAAAACCACTTTAGTCCTTTGCGGTCGCTTTCTTTTTTTATATTTTATAAATTCACTCAACCAATGATTTAATTCATGATTGGCCGTCAAATTCATTTTAAAATTAGCGATGATTATTTTTTCTTTTTCGTTCATTTTTTTGTTGACTAAAATAAATTAAATAGTTTTTAGCGTTAAAGTAAATAATAAAGTTATAAGCCCTGCCGTAATAATTCCCAAGATGATAATCGGAATAGCTTTTCGATGAGAAATACCAAATAAAAAGGCCACTAAGGCACCCGTCCATCCCCCGGTCATTGGTAAAGGAATGGCCACCAACAAAAAAAGTCCCCAGGCTCCATATTTTTTAATCTTATCTTGTGCTCTTCTTCTGGTTCTCTCAAACAACCATTGAAAAAATTTTTTAAATAAATTGAAATGCTTAATTAAAAAAGTTGAAACTCTCTCTAGAAACAAAACTAACATTATTGAAACTGAAACATTTCCCATTACCGACCAAAATAAA
This sequence comes from uncultured Bdellovibrionales bacterium, assembly GCA_964391875.1. Classification (GTDB taxonomy): domain Bacteria; phylum Patescibacteriota; class Minisyncoccia; order Moranbacterales; family DUUL01; genus CAYMNT01. The sequence goes on along the minus strand of CAYMNT010000027.1, from coordinate 1,416 downwards.
GCTTCTCCGGGAGTCATCTTATAAAGCGTTATAGCTAGAGGTAATCCTCCCCTTAACTCAATCACCGGTAAAGCGCTGATAATTAAGGTAGCTAGCGGAGCCGGAAAATCAACAAAAAATTTAGCGATTATTTCAGGATTTAACATTAAACTTTTTTTAATTGTTTAGCGGCTTTCTCCGGTTCAATGGCTGATATTTCAATTCCGGTGGAAAGTTCAAATCCGGCCCAGATAGAAGTTTTGGGTAAAATTTCAATGTGCCAATGATAGTGCGGATAATCTTTTCCGTCACAAGGAGCTGTGTGTAAATAAAAATTATAGGCCGGCTCTCCCACAACTTTTCCTATTTTTTCAATAGCTTTTTGTAGGGCTTCTCCACCAAGCACTTTTTCTTGATCGGTACTTCTTTCAAAATATGGCTGATGTTTTTTGGGCATTACCCAGACTTCAAAAGCACTCCGAGAAGCAAAAGGAGTGAAAGCCACAAAATCATCATTTTCAAAAACAATTCTCTTTTGTTGTTCCAATTCCCATTCCAGGATAGTACAATAGACACAATTCCTATTGGCTTGATAATACCTTTCCGCTCCTTTTAATTCTAAATTAATATAGGGAGAAATAACCGGCACAGTGATTAACTGAGAATGTGGATGAAAAATGGAACCACCGGCTTTAGCTCCATGATTATGAAAAATTTCTATATAATGAACTGATTTTCTATTCATTAAATCTAAGTAACGTGTTTGGTAAGCATCTAATACTTCCGCTACCTTAATCGGATCCATTTGCCCAATATGCTTATAGTGATCTCGCGTAACAATCACTTCGTGGTAACCGGCGGCTTCCTTCCAAAGGTAAGGACCTTCTTCAAAGTGATTAAATTTAATATTAGCCGGAGCATCAAAAGCGGGAAATTTATTAGGGAAAACACGCAAAGACCAATCTCCTTTTTCAGTTTTATAAATCAAAACATCTTTTTTTTGTTTTGATTTCACTGGATCACAAAAAATACATTGTCGTTCATTTTGTTCTGCTATCTCTTCCGTACTCCAGGCTGGCTTAGTCTTGCCCGGATTAAAAGGTCGTTTTCCTCGCGAAGAAGCAATAACCACCCAATCTTCCGTAACCAATTCTTGTCTTAATTGAGCATCAATTTTATTTTTCTTTTTCTTTGTTTTCTTAAGCACCGGTTTTAATATTTATTTTTTAAACTAGTTTCAGTATATCACAAATAATTAATTTTAAAAAAAGCCATAATTTAAAAAATAGTTTAAACAAAAAATATAATGTTTATCGGTTTATGATTAACCCTTGTCGGAAGCTGGCATAAAATTGATTTTATGGTTATATTATAATACACGCCATTGATTAATTTATTAAAAACAATGTCTAATCAAATTATAAAATTTAATATTCC
>CAYMNT010000026.1:0-8507 GCA_964391875.1 uncultured Bdellovibrionales bacterium | reverse complement strand
TTTGTTTTTTCATTTTTTTATTTTTTTAAACTTTTTTATTGTCTACTTTCTTCTATTGTGCATTATACTAATTTTAGATTTGTTTGTCTACTGGTTTGTACCAAAAATATCAAACTAATACACAAAAATATTTAGTTTGAATTATAAACTATTTTGATTAGTTTACTTATAATCTTTCTACTAATTAGTTACCACAACCACCTCCGGATGATGAAGCTGAAACTGTCCCTGTTCCAAAGCCGGAAGCAGGTGTTTGACTGGATAATACTTTTTTACATTCTTCCGGTTGTTTTGTGAAAGCAGAACAAATCACCGACAACAAACTGGCCGAGTCTCGTCTGGCATTTTTTATTGTTTTCCCGTTAATAACTAAAGTAGGTGAACCTTTAACGCCATACTTTTTATTTTCTTCCGTTTGCACTCCAAATTTTGGATAACGTTGATTAGTCTCCTCACCTTCAATAAGTTTAAATTTGTCCCTTGTTTTATTGATACATTGTCCCAGTTTTTCTTCGTCAATTTCGTTAAGCGTTAAACATTGATCCGCTTTACCTTCCTTAAGAAAACATTCCAAATAATCAACATATTTATTCGGTTCATTTTTTTCAATACAATACTGGTTAATATTTTCTTTTATTTCTTTCGGCCCATGCATTACATAATCAACAAATTTAATCTGAATATCTGCCTTGTCTTTTAATAATTTCATTACCGGAATTATTCCCTTTTCAAACTGTGTCCCAAAAGGACAATAGCTCATCACAAAAACTTCTACTTTTGGTTTTTCTGATGGCTTTATTTCGCTTTTTTCAATTGTTTTATTGTTTTGATTATTTATTTTATTCTTTGTTCCATTTTCCGCCACAGCATTATTTTTTATCGGACCCTTCTCTCCTTTTTGAACTTTCATTTCTTTTTTAGTTTTCAACACTTCTTTATTGTCAATAAATTGTCCTTGTTTAAAAGAGCACCCCGTTAAAAACAACACTCCGACAAATAAACCGATAAAACCGCTGATTACATTTTTTTTCATTTTATTTTATTAATTATTTTAATTAATTTAATATTTATTTAAGATTATTTCAAAACAAATTTTAATTCATTTTTTAATATCATCTTTTTTTGATATTCTTTATCTTTAGTTTTAACAATCACTGTTACCGGCACCTCTCCTACTCCTGATTGTTTTTCTATTAACAATTTATATCCGTTTTTTACTCTTTCCGGCAATTGATATTTAATTATCGCTTTAGTTTGTTGTCCCATTAAAACATGAACTATAAAACCAAAATAAGTCTTTCCCAAATCGTTTTGCACATTGGGATAACTAACCATTTTTCTCTCTAACAATTTTGTTCCCTGGGGCACATAGACTCGTAAATAACTGTGGTAATCACTGGTACGCCAATCACCATAAGTTGCTCGATGGGTATAATTATACTCTACCATAGCCAATGGTTTATCAGTTGTCAAATCCACCCGATAAACAATTTCTCTTTTTATGAAATAATCACTTTTAAGTGCTCCCAAATTAGCATCCACCAACATTAAATAATCTCCTCCCCAGGTTTTTGCCACCGCTCCATCCCAATGAACAGCAGTAATCTCATTTTGCATGTTATTATCATTCATCCAAAGCATAATATCCTTATTCCGCAACTGATTTAAAACCATTTTGATGACTTGGGAAATATCGTTTAAATTATTTAGGCGTCCCAAAATTTCTTTCATCATTCTTCTCATTATATCTTTTCTATTTTGTGTATCTAAATTATCGTTTATTAAATATTTTTTTTCCACTGTTTCTTCTAATTTTAAAACTGCTGTTTGATTGTTGTATTCAATCCCGTTAAGAACAATTGGCCCCACAATGGCTAAAATATCTTGTAACACTGTAGCGTTAACCGCCACTACTCCATCAAAATTATCATTCCTACCGCTTAAGCGATAAAAATATTTTGCTTGCTCAACGTTAGTGGGGAAATCAGGAGAAAAATTTGAATCACGAAATTTCCATCTTTTTGTATGCATCATTTTCTTAAATGGGTATGGCGCCGGAATTTTAGCTTTAATTCTTTGATCTAATATGTTGGCATCTTCAAAAAATGATTGAGTGATTTTCCCATTTTTGATTGTTAGAATAGCATATTGCCCCAAAAAACCACCCCCCGGTCTAAGCTCCATATTATTTTGTAATAATATTAAATAGCGTCTTTCCTTTCCGTCTAATGCTAAAACTTGGTGAACTAATTGATCGCTCACTATCAATTCTTTTTTTAAATCTTTTTCAATTGGTAATAATTTTGCCGTTTTTTCAAAAATAGCTAAAGCATTATCAACTATAGTGGTTTTGTCTAGTTTGGAAAAACTAAAAAACAACTTGGCTAAAATCACCAAGGCAATCAAACTTATTAAAATTATTAAAAAAGATATTTTTTTCAATGCTTTATTCCCGCCAACTATTCTTTAATTTTAATCATTCACTAAAATTGCCTATTTATTCCTTAGTTTTTCTTTCTGAAGATAATTAATAACACCAAAGGCATTACAATCCAAAAAAGTTGGGCCGGTGTAGAAATTAATCCCTGAAGTAAAAAATCGGAAAAATCGCTTTTTTTAAAAAAATCAGCATACCAACTCAAAACAATACTGGTTAAAAGCCCGGTGCTGGTTAAAGATAAAAGTGTCATTTTTATCCAAAGCCAAATTTTTTTTCCTCCCACTCTTAAACGAAATGATTGTTTAAAAATTGAAAATAAAACAATACCAATAACGGCAAAATAAATAATCTCGGCCAAAGGGCTCTTAAAAAAGAAGGACACCGATTTGACGGTTACCGCAAAAGCCAAATAGATGGAGATTAAAAAACTCCCCCAAGCGCTACGACGAATAACCAACAACAAAAATAAGATTGTTAGAATCATTATTCCCCAAAGCCAAATATCATTTTGTCCCGCTAATGCTAATTTACTCATTACTTTATATTTTAATTTTTTATTTTATTTTTATTTCTCTAATAACTTTCCCCTCTTTATTAAAAGAAATTAATTCAATGGTTTTTTTATCAATATTAAAAAGTGAATAGATATCTCCTTTGATTATTCCTTTGTAACGAGGTTTCTGTCCAACACTTCCCACTAAAACAAAATCAATGCCCTGTTCAATCTTATGATCAAAGGCATGTTCGTGACCGGAAATCACCAAGTCAACTTTATACTTCTTGTAAAGTTCCATTAATTGTTCTTTTACTCCACTTTGACAACTCATGTCATGACATTTTTTAGCGGATTTTTTAAAGAAAGTAATTGGTGGAACATGTTGAGAGATAATAATGTTGGGTGTTTTTTGATGATCTACATTTTTTAAATCATTCTCCAACCATTGGAATTGCTCAATGTCCAATGAATGTTTTTGCGGAAAATCAGTCGAGAGCAAAACGAAATGAGTATTTCCATAATTAAATGAATGATACATTTTTCTTGTTTCTTTCGGTAAAAAAATTTTACCGAAAAATATCTTTGACCAATAATCCGCACATTGAATGCCACATTCTAAATCATGTTTCCCGAAAGTTATATAATACTTACCTTGATAACTTTCAATTAAATTTTTTAAATCTTGGATGCGCCTTTGGTTATCTAGACCAGTTTTCCCGCTGGTAGTAATTAAGTCTCCGGTAAAAACAAAAAAATCAGCTTGATGCGCCTTTGCTTCAAATAACACATCTGCCAATGCCGGATCATGCCCCGTGGGAGTTTTATAATCTTCCGCATCACCAATGGCGATAAATGAAAATTTATTTATTATCGGTTCGGTTTCTACTTTTTTCTCTGCTTTAATTTCCTGCTCCGGCGGTTTATTTACTTTAATTTGATTATTAAGTACTATGGATGTCTTAGCCAGTTTATTTAAATTGTTTTCTTTTATTTTTTTTAACTCGGAAATTTTAGCGGAAAAATTAGCTTTTTTCGCTAAAGCTTCTTTTTCGCTCTTGTGAAAAAATTTTTCCAATTGACCGTTTCTTGAAAGAGACAAAATAAAAATACCCGTTATGGATACAACCAGTAACAGAATAGCTCCTAACATTATTTTATTGGCAATTTTTATTTTCTTTAACATCTTTTTTAAAAAAACTCCGTTACCTTCATTATATACTTTTTTTTCTTTTTTTCAAACTATTTAAATAATCACTCTACTCAATTAACTTAAAATGACCTATTTTATCAGGCTTTAATCTCTTTGGTGTTTATTTTTAATTATTTATGTTAAAATTACAGAAATTAAATTATCTATCTTTTTATGAATTTTTGGCAAAACCTACCATTCCAAATAGACCCAATTGCCTTCTCTCTTGGTCCTATAAATATTCGTTGGTATTCTCTTTCTTATTTAATGGCTTTTTTGACGGCTTATATTCTTTTGCGTTTAAGGCTTAGACGAAAAGAATCCTCTTTGCTTAATTTGCAAGATCTTAACGATTTATTTATTTGGCTAATTGTTGGTATTTTACTGGGAGGGAGAATTGGCTATGTCGTTTTTTATAATTTCCAATATTTTTTTCACCACTGGCAAGAAATATTTTGGCCATTTTCCGATGGCGTTTTTGTGGGACTATCGGGAATGTCTTTTCATGGAGGACTTTTAGGCGCTATTCTGGCGGGAATCTTGTTTGCTAAAAAAAGACACTTTAAATTTTTTGATTTAACTGATTTTATTGTTCCGGTTATTCCTTCTGCCTATTTTTGGGGACGCATTGGAAATTTTTTAAATGGAGAGCTATTCGGTCGTCCCACTGATAATTTTTGGGGCATGCGCTTTTTAGACCAAGCCGGACAATGGTCCGGGATAATGCGTTATCCTTCTCAATTATATGAAGCTCTGGGAGAAGGTATTTTGATTTTTATTTTACTTTGGCCTTTGCGCCAAAAAAAATTTTTACGCCGTAAATTATTGGGACTTTATTTAATGCTTTACGGTATTATTAGGTTTTTTATAGAATTTACTCGTCAACCGGATCCCCAATTGGGACAACTTCTTTTAAACTTGACAATGGGACAACTTCTGTGTTTAGTTATGATTGTCGTTGGCGTAATTATTATTATTAAAAACAGCCTGACTAAAACAACTGATTACTAAACAAATTTACTCAATGAAAATTCTATCCTTGGAAACTTCTTGCGACGAAACTGCCATTGCTCTTCTGGAGGGCGATAAAAAAACAACTACCATAAAAGTTCTCTCTCAAACTATTTCTTCCCAAATTAAAACTCACGCTCCCTGGGGAGGAGTAGTTCCCAACTTAGCCGCACGAGAACATATAAAAAATATTATTCCCGTTTTAGAAGAAACACTTAAAAAATCTTCCGCTCTAAAACCGGTAACTTTATCTGACATTGACCTCTTGGCCGTTACTCAAGGACCCGGACTTGTTCCCGCCTTATTGGTAGGCATTAATGTTGCTCAAACTTTAGCTTATTTTTATCAAAAACCTCTGATTGGTGTCCATCATCTGGAAGCTCATTTATTCGCTTCTTTCAAAGATGAAAAAAATAATCTTTTTTATTTTCCCCACAATAATCAATTTCCTCTACTGGCTTTAATTATTTCCGGCGGACATACTCAGTTAATTTATAGCGACAAACCATTCCACTATAAAATTATCGGTCAAACCCAAGATGATGCCGTTGGAGAAGCTTTCGATAAAGTAGCTAAAATTTTAGATTTAGATTACCCCGGCGGACCCATTGTTGCGCAGTACGCTCAAAATTATCTTCAAGAAAAAGACACTTTATCAACCGCAGAGAAAAAAGATTTTAATTTTGAATTTCCTCGCCCAATGTTAAACCAAACTAATTTTGATTTTTCTTTTTCCGGATTAAAAACCGCTGTACTTTATAAATGGAAAACACTTGCACCAAAATTAAAAACAAAATCGGCTTCATTGACTAAAAGCTATAAACAGTATGTTTGTTATGCTTTTCAAGAAGCCGTTATTGAAGTATTGACCACTAAAACACTCAAGGCCATTGAAAAACTTCACCCCCAAACTGTTATCTTAGCCGGTGGTGTTTCCGCTAATCAATTTTTAAAAGACGAGTTAAAGAGAAAAATTAATTTATTTAATGAGGCTACTCAAAAAAAGGTTGATTTCTTGTCTCCCTCTCTTGAACTTTGCGGAGATAATGCCACTATGGTCGGCTTAGTAGGCTTCTTTAGATTTTTAAAACAAAAAAACTATTCCACTTTAATGAAAAACACCCTTCCGGTAAAAGCTAATTGGGAAATTAATCATAGTTATTTGAAATAATAGACAATTGTGTTAAAATAATTAACAGTTAAATATTAGTTAAAAAAATAAAATGAAAAACATTCGCAATTCCAAAGGTTGGCGTTTAGCTATCATCATTATTTTGTTACTTATCGCCGTTTATCTTTTCTTACAATTTTAAAGGAAATTAATCTTTTATTAAATAAAAAATGAAATTACCAAATTTAAAAAATGTTAAATTACCTCAAACGGGAAAATTTAAAAACACTCCCGGCGCTAAATACATAAAAGCCGGCTTGGGCGTTATTATCGCTTTATTAATTGGTGCTTTTGGTTTAGAAATAAGCAACAACGATTGGGATTTGGGAAAGTTACTTTCCGGAAAAAGTATGCAAGAATCAAAAGTTAAACGTGCTGATGATGGAACAATTTTAATTGGTAAATGCGATCCGGACAAAAAATATAATTGTGATGATTTTAAAACTCAAGAAGAAGCTCAAGAAATATTAGATGATTGCGGAACGAATGACGTTCATGCCCTAGACAGAGATAAAGATGGTATTGCCTGTGAAGATTTACCTAAGGCAAAATAATCCGGTAGCTTTATACTATTCCCTGGTCCAACATAGCTCGGGCCACTTTTAAAAATCCAGCCACATTAGCTCCGAACACTAAGTCGTTTTTTCGCCCATATTTTTCCGCCGTTTGACTGGTATTAACGTAAATGTTAATCATAATTTTATGCAACTCTTGCTCTACTTTTTCTTTGCTCCAACTCATTCGTTGACTGTTTTGTGCCATTTCTAAACCGGAAACCGCGACTCCTCCGGCGTTGGCCGCCTTGCTGGGACCAAATAACACTTTATGCTTTAAGAAAAATTCAACCGCCTCCGCGGTAGAAGGCATATTCGCCCCCTCCACTACCACCTGACAACCATTTTTTACTAACTGCTCCGCATCAGATTTTTCAATTTCATTTTGAGTGGCTGCCGGAAAAGCCACGTCACATTTAATCCCCCAAGGTTTTTTATGGTCATAATATTCACTTTTAAATTTTTCGGCGTATTCTTTTATTCTCCCTCGTCGATTATTTTTTAAATCTAGGACAAAATTAAGTTTCTCTTCATTAATCCCATCTTGGTCATAAATAAATCCATCGGAATCAGATAAAGTCACTACCTTACCTCCCAATTGAATAACCTTTTCAACAATATATTGCGCCACATTACCTGAACCGGAAACCACCACTGTTTTATCTTTTATAGAATCTTGTTTAGCTTTCAATATTTCTTCGGTAAAATATACTACACCATACCCGGTTGCTTCCGGCCGAATCAATGAGCCTCCCCACTCTCTTCCTTTACCGGTTAATACTCCTTCAAAACGATTAGTAATTTTTTTATATTGTCCAAATAAATAACCTATCTCTCTCCCTCCTACTCCAATATCTCCCGCCGGCACATCGGTATCAGCTCCAATGTGTCGATATAATTCCGTCATAAAACTTTGACAAAATCTCATTACTTCTTCATCTGATTTTCCCTTAGGATCAAAATCAGCGCCCCCTTTTCCTCCTCCCATGGGTAATCCCGTTAAAGCATTCTTAAAAATTTGTTCAAATCCCAAAAATTTAATCACTCCTAAATTAACACTGGGATGAAATCTTAAACCACCCTTATAGGGACCGATAGCGGAATTAAATTGAACTCTAAATCCTCGATTTACCTGTGGTTGATTATTGTCATCTAACCAAGGCACTCGAAAAATAATTTGTCTTTCCGGCTCAATCAATCGCTCCAAAACTCCCCCTTTAACTAAATCTTTTTGTTCTTCCAATATCGGTGTTAATGAGCTCAACACTTCTTTGGCCGTTTGATGAAATTCTTTTTGTTGAGGATCTTTTTTTACTAAATTTTGATAAACTTCTTCAGTGTATTTATTCATTTTAAATTATTTAAAGGTTAAATTTTTATTATCATAACTCCATTATATTTTTACCTCTAAAGCTTCCGCTAAATTTAATAATTTATCTTCCTGCCACCAATTACCTAAAAGCTGAAGTCCCACCGGCAATTCTTTACCGTCTTTTTCCACTGTCCCAGCCGGAATAGAAATAGCCGGAATCATCGCCACATTAGCACCCACTGTATAAATATCCGTTAAATACATAGCTAAAGGATTTTGTGATTTTTCTCCTATTTTAAAAGCTACTGAAGGAGAAGTTGGAGTTAGAATAACA
>CAYMNT010000025.1:0-9149 GCA_964391875.1 uncultured Bdellovibrionales bacterium | reverse complement strand
GTAATTAAGAGAGTAAAAGCAGAAGGAGGAGGAGATTTAGAAATAAAAAAAGCGCTGGAAGAAGAAGCAAACAGTAACTTACTGTTAAATAGGCTTATTGCTAGGCAACAAAATATGACAAGAGTAAGAAGGATTTTAGAGGATAATCTGCCCGCATCAATTTCATCGGCTATGACCAGTAGAATGACGGTGCCACAGATTGTCAATCAAGACTATGATGATGTAAAAAATGACACATACTTTAAGAACTCATTAAGCAAAAGACTATTAAATATTTATAATAATCAAACAGACGACGAAGGAAGACAACAAGTGAGGGATCAACTATTAATAAAGGGAAATAATGCCATGGTGAGTGCAATGATAGACTCTCTTCCTCCTTCTGCCCCTTCTTCTCCCTAGAAGATTGCCTATTAACTAAATCATCACAGAAAACAGAAAAAATAACAAAAATTTTAATTTTTTATCAAGTGAGTAATTTACTAAAACAACAAGCAGATTTAATTGAAGCCAGCGTTCATTGGGATCCTAAGCAGGATACGCCAAAAGACCGAGAAAATTGGTTTGAAGAACTTTTTAAATGTCCCTTGGCAGTGCGTTTTGGTTTTACCGCTTCGGAAACGACTCAAGCAGTTTTAGCGATGGCGGAGAAGTTTAAAATAGCTTCTCCGGAAAGGATGGGGGAGTTGGCGCGAATCATTAGAGAAGTTTTTACTCGTAAATTAAAAGAGGAAGAAATAAAAACAAGGGCAATAAAAAAACTTGGCATTGAACCACAAAAAGCCAAAGAGTTTTTACAGGAAGTCATTGGCGTGGTAAAATTGGTAAAACAGAGAGGGCAGGAAAAAATGGATAAATATTTTGATCGATTGCCTTTAATTCCGGCAATGAATAAATATCCGAAAGTGGCGGAACAGGAAATAACCGGTGGAGAAATTAAACAAAAAACAAAAAAAGGAGTTTTAAAATTTGCTCCCACGGTAAAGAATTGGCTAGATGATTATATTTTTACAAAGGGAGCACAAGCACATAATGATTTAGAGCGAGGAAAATATTTATTTGATTCACCCAACGTAAAAAAACTGTCCATTTTTGAACGGAAAAAAGTAAGTTTAATTTTAAAGTCGTATGATAAGGATGAAGCCTTGATGATTTCTTTATTAAACGATGAACCGGAAATATATTTTCCACCGGAACCAAGGGAAAAAATTGAGCAGAGAAAAAAGGAAGAAGCTGAAGCAATAAAAAACAAACAATTAAAATTGACAGCAGAAAAAGAAGAGACTGAAAACGGAGAAACTGGTAAAAAAAATAAAAATTTAAATCATCCATTTTTACGGGAAGATAAAAATAAAACCGAAAATAAAACAAGAAAAAAAACAATGGCCGGAAAAGGTTTTTCCCAACAAGCTTTGCCTGAATTATTGAAAAAAGATAAATCAAAGAAAGAACCAGTGGGGGTTGATGCGGATGATGGCATAATAATTGAGAATGCCCAAAGAGCTGATTTTGAAAATATCTTAAAAGAAGAAAAAACAGCATCAATCGATAATCAATCAACGGCTCCTGATCAAGGCAACATTGTTCGTTTGGATGAACAAGAAAAAAAACGTCGTTTAGCCAAGGCCCAAGAAAAAGGGGTAGTTAACTTAAAAGAAGAAGAATAGTTTTAAAAAAATAAGATGAATTTTACCATACCAAAATATATTGAGATTGAGGATAAAATCGCTTTTCGGTTAACCTTTAAGCAATTAGGGTGGTTTGCTTTGGTGGGAGCGGTTTTGTTTTTAATCTGGCATTTTTTTAATACGACAGTTTTTATTGTTTGGGCGGTTTTATTAATTCCTTTATCACTCGCCTTATCTTTTTGGCGCCCTTTCGGGATGACTTTTCCTAAAATGATTGGGGCCGGCTTTCTTTATCTTATTCGCCCCAAGGAATTTTTTTGGTATAAACAAGATAAGAAAACAGAAAGCTTTATAGATAATTGGGGAGAGAAAAAGGAAGCAAAAACAGAGAGAAATAAAAATAAACGGGAATTATTTCGTCAAGTGGATAACCTGGCCGATATTTTAGATCAAGGAGGCGATATTTAACATTGAACAATTAAAATAGTATTAATAAAATAAATATAAAAGCCAAAATGTTTAATAAAAGAAAAAATAAAAAAACAGCTAGCCCTTCCGGTATGCAAGAATATGTTAACATTGCTGAAATTAGAAATGATGTGGTTATATTGAAAGACGGATCACTGAGGGCGGTGCTGGCCATTTCTTCCATTAATTTTGATTTAAAGTCAAGTACGGAACAAGAAGCAATTATCTATAGTTTTCAGCGTTTTTTAAATGCTCTGGATTTTCCCATTCAAATTTTGGTTAGCACCCGTAAGCTTAATGTGAGACCTTATTTAAATGAATTGAACAGGCGCCAGGAAATAGAACGAAATCCCTTGTTACGTGATCAAATTGGTGATTATGTGGATTTTGTGGGAGAATTAGTTAAAGTAGCCAATATTACCTCAAAGTCTTTCTATGTAGTAGTTCCTTTTTACCCCATTGAAGACAAGGATAGAAGTTGGATAGAAAAAATTACAGCGGCGATTAATCCCAATAAAGCCGCCTTTCAAAGAAGAGAAATATTTCAAACTAATCGCAATCAATTATTGCAAAGAGTGGAAGAAGTGAGGGATCCGATTTCAGCTACCGGTGTACGTACGGCTATGTTAAAAACTCAAGAGTTGGTGGAATTATATTATAATTTTTATAACCCCTCGGAATTCAATCGCATTAATCTTGATTCAATTGATGAATTAAAATTGGAAAGATATTAAGGATGACAATAAGTTTCAACTTTAAAAATAAACACAGTCAACAAAATAAATTCAAGAAAGATAATTATTGATTAGTTAATTTAAAAATATGCTTTTTTTTAAAAACAAACAACAAAAAACAACAGTTAATGAAGAACGCGATATAAAAATAAAAGAATTGTCGGGTGAAATGACCTTAGCTCAAAAAGAAGAGATTTATGCTAAGGGAATGGCCAAAGTTTTAGATTTAATTGCTCCTTCGGCTATGGGCGTTTCAAGTTCTTATCTACAAATAGGAACGGTTTATGCGCGGACTATTTTTGTCGCTGTTTATCCCAGCGTAGTTTCTACCGGTTGGTTGGATAGGATTATTGGCATTGATATTCCCTTAGATGTTTCTATGTTTATCAATCCGGTGGATACCAATAAAATATTGAAACGCTTAAAAAAGAAAGCTACTCAAGTGGAGTCCCAAATAAGCATTGAGCGACAAGAGGGACTAACGCGAGACCCGGTATTGGAAATGGCCTATAAAAATGTGGAAAATTTGCGTGATCAGTTGCAAGCGGGAGTGGAGAAATTTTTCAGTTTTGGTTTATATATTAATATTTTTGGAAAAGACGAAAAAGAATTAAATAAAAACACTTCTACGGTAGAGTCCATTTTAAATGCGCGCTCCATTTACACGAAAAAAGCTATTTTTCGTACGAGGGAGGGTTTTATTTCTTGTTTACCATTGGCTTTGGATAAATTAGTTAATCATTCTCCTTTAAACACCTCACCACTCTCTACAATTTTTCCTTTTGTTTCCGCTGATGTTTCATCGGGGCAAGGAATTCTTTATGGAATTAATCGACACAATAATTCATTGGTTCTTTTTGATCGTTTTTCCATGGAAAATGCCAATATGGTGGTTTTTGCTAAATCTGGAGCGGGAAAAAGTTATGCGGTGAAATTAGAAATTTTACGTTCTTTAATGTTGGGAACGAGTGCCATCATTATTGATCCGGAAAATGAATATCATAATTTATCTAAAACGGTGGGGGGGTCTTTTATTAACATTTCATTAAATTCAAAGCAAAAAATTAATCCTTTCGATCTGCCTTATGAAGAAGATCGTTCAGTGAAGGAAATTTTACGCTCCAATATTGCTGACCTTTTGGGATTATTAAAATTAATGATGGGGTCCATTACTCCGGAAGAAGAGGCTATCTTGGAGCAGGCAATCAAAGAAACATATAACATTAGAGATATCAGTGAAAATACTGAAGCGGAAGACTTAAGAAAGCGGGTAGTACCGATTTTTTCTGATTTTGCTGAAGTGCTAAAAAATATGCAAGGAGCGGAAGATTTGAGTATGCGATTACAAAAATATACTCAGGGAATTTTTTCCGGTTTTTTAAATGAGCCGACGAATGTGTCGTTGGATAACCAATTGGTAGTTTTTAATATTCGTGATCTGGAAGAGGAGCTAAGACCACTGGCAATGTATTTAGTATTGCACTATATTTGGAATCAGATTCGTTCCAACATAAAAAAACGATTAATTGTGGCAGATGAAGCTTGGGTAATGATGGGACATGAAGAAGCGGCTAATTTTATGTTTTCCATCGCTAAACGAATTAGAAAATATTATGGGGGTTTAACCACTATAACTCAAGACATAGCGGATTTTATGTCATCCAAACAAGGAAAGGCTATTGTGTCAAACTCATCCATTCAGCTTTTAATGAAACAGTCTCAATCTTCCATTGATGTTATTGCCGATACTTTTTATTTGACGGACCAGGAAAAATATCTATTAATGGAGTGTGGAGTGGGGGAAGGTATTTTTTTTGCCGGTAATAAAAGAGCGGCTATCCAGGTGGTAGCTTCTTATAATGAAAATAAAATTATCACCACTGACCCCAAAGAGATTTTAGAAAGAAAAGAGCGAGAAGCGAGAGGAGAAGAATAAAACAATAACTTTTTTAAAAATATGTGGATCGTGGCTAATAAAAACAAAATTAAATTGGTTATAACTTTATTGATAATAGGAGTGGTTTTGTGGGGAGCGACAATGCTTTTAAATAATATTTCCACCAACGGTGTTTGGGAATGGACCATTTATTCTTTTGGTTTACTTTTTCTTTTGCCAATAGGAACGATAAAATTATTTTTTAAAGAGCCTTTGACTGACTATCAAATAGTTTTTTTTAAAGAGCAAGGAAGAATATGGAAAATAGTAGGCACAATTTTCTTCTTGATGTTGACAGTTGTAATTATTCTTTTGACAAAGTATCCTTCGGCGGAAATAATTTGGCAAAAAGAAAGAATAAATTTAATATTTTTAATAGATTTTTTAATTATGCCTTGGGTGGTAATTTTTCAAGAAGTTTTTTTTAGAGGATTTTTACAAAAAATATTATCAGATAACTTCAATGGAATAATAGCTGTTGTAACACAAGCAATAGTTTTTACGATGTTTTTAGTGTTAAGTAGCTACCAAGAAGGCGGGGTGAGTAATTTTTATTTATTGGGATTATTTTTAGGGGGGGTGCTTCTGGGGATTATCGTTAAACTTTCTCGTTCAATTTTAATTTCCGGTGTTTTTCATTGGGTAGCCTTGGTTTTAATTGATCTCTATATGGTATATAATATAAGCGGTTTATTATAATTTTTTTAAAATGATTAAAAAAGTAAAAGAATATTTTATAGCGTTACTTTTAATGGGATTAATTTTTCCTATGGTAACTAATGCTGCGAGTTTTCCTTTCCCTTTTGGTGGTGGAGGAGGTCCAAATATTGATGCTTTTAGGGAATTATTAATTCCCGGGCATCATTTAACTAAAGCATTAATGAGAGCCATTATGCAAGATATGACGGAAGAATTGGGAATTGATAAAGATATTTTTCGTCGAGGAGCAAGAAAAAGTGATGCTCCTACGGTAGACGTTACCTTTGACATCACTAATCCTAAAGAAGGGGAAAAAGTAACGGCTATGGCAGTGCCAAAATTTTTTAGGAATTCTTTAGAGGATTTATATTATACTTGGTATATTATTCATACGGATAGTAAGGGAAGAGTAAAAGGGGATTTAAACAAGGCTATTGAGGAGGGAAAAAAAGAAGCTATGGGTTATGTGGTACGAGGTTCTTTTGATCCCACGCTTCAAGGAATAAAATATGAAGGAAAAGACAAAGATAATGATGGTTTCAAGGCTAATGTAGGAGGAAAAGACGGGGTGGGGGCTAAAAAAGCGGGTGGTGGCAAATGCTCAGGCGGTGCTTGTCCCAATAAAGTGGGAAAAGGAACGGGCTGTCTTGGTTGTTATGATGACCAGGGTGCGGTCTTGCAGGATTGGAAAAAGAAAGATGGTATTTTAACGAAACAATTAGTCGTTAAAAGTAAAAAAATTTCTCGCTGCTATTTGCGAAATTTTGGATTGAAATTTAGAGAAGACTCCAAAAAAGATTATTCGGGAAGAGATTTAATCGTTGAATGTAAACATAAATTTGCTCGGTGTGGTAATTATGTAACGGGAGATGGAAAATTTGGAATGGGTGAAGAGAAGTGTTGGAAAACTAATCCGGAAAGTGCCGATACGGATGGTGATGGAGTTGTTGATGAGGCGGATGTGGCGGGATTAGGGCAAAATCAATTAACTTGGCGTTATAAAAAAGGAGATAGAGTGGGGGTGATAGTGGAAGGAACTTCCGTTAATGCCATTAATGAAGGAACGGCCAGTCATCGTGAGTATAAACCATTGTCCACTAAAAAATTAATTGAGGGAAGAGCAAAATGTAAAAAGGAATACATTGAAAGATTAAAAAGTAAAAATTGTTATTTTCATAATGCTACCCCAATGATAAACGCTGGAGGAGGAACGATTTCAGGGGGAGATGGAACAATTACCTTTAAAGATAAAGAATATAATGAACATACTTATGGTATGGAGCTTTGTCGAGCGGAAGCTAAAGAAGAGTACAGTAAATGTTTGAAAAATTTAAGAGGTAGAAAAGAAAAAAAGACAAAACCAAAAGGAGAAATGACCGGTTACTATAAGATTACTTGGGCAATGCCAGATTTTTGCGATAAAGAAGTAAAAGATAAAGGAAAAGTTGGAGCAGATGGTTTAACTCCCAATGATGGTTGTGACAGTAAAAAAGACCTGGGTTTTCCTTTTGCGGCTACTATTCCGGTGAGCGAAGAAGGGAGAAAGCCGTTGGAGGTGACAGTTGATCACGCACCAAAAAATCCTCAATTTAACATAGATAATAATGATTTTAGTACGCTAATAACAGCACAGGCGAGCGTGAGTGACAAAGAAGTTAATCAAGACTTTCTTTATTATAAATGGAGGGTGGTTCGTTGCAAAAGTAGTGATTTTGGAAAGTGTAGTGAAGGTAAAGGAGGAAAGGATGTTACTGATTTAATAAAAAATGAGACGCCCCTGGAAGGGTTGGGCGTAAAGGAATTAAAGTTTTATCCCACAGCGGAACTTTTTTCCAATGGTGTCGCTTCCAAGGAAATGTTAAAAGTTTCCGCTTTAGTTAAACGGCGAAAAGGAGATGCTATGACCGGAATGGCGAATACTTTTATTACGCTAACTAAAAATAATTTAAAGATAAGAATTTTTCAAATGGAGGAACAGGGAGGGAGATGGGTTAAAGGAAAGGAAATTTGCACAGAAAATCCCTCTTTAACGGTTTGTCCCGTTTATCCGTACCAGGTGTTGGCGGTAACGGCTGAAGCTAATGGTGGTAATTTGCCGGCAATAGAAAGTTATCAATGGAAAAAAAATGATAAAGCTATTTTACCGCCTCATTTCAGCGGAGAAAGTTGTCGTAATTTATTCGGGGAGGGGTTGGGGGTTAAGTTTTGTCATGGTAACGAAGAGCGTAGCGGATTCGCTAAGACGGTCTATTTTCCAGTTAACGGAAAAGAGGGGGATAATATAAAACTTTCTGTTTTGGCGGAGAGAAGAGGAACAAAAAAAGGTGATCGGGATGATGATTTAATTTCTCAACGTTTGTTGCAAGTGGTTTATCCAACGGCTAAGTTTAAATTTGATAGTGATAACATTAAACAGGCAGGAAATTTTTATGGTGAAGGCAGTCCGGATGTTTTTGAAGCGCCGGCAAAAGAGAAAATAAATGTTCATCTTATATTAAGGCCGGATTATTTAGAAAAAGGAAACGATTTAAAAATAGTTTGGCAACAAAATGAACAAGTTTTGCCGGAGTCAATTGATAAAAGTGAGGCGGTTATCTCTTTGCCAAAAGAAGTGGGATCATTAACTTCTTTGGGAGTAAGAACGGAAAAAGTATTTTCTCCTGAATATTTTAAATTATTAGCCAGTACTTGGAATATTTTTAATGAAAGTTCTCTAATTAAAAAAACGGTGCTTAAAATAAAAACTTTGGAGCCAATTGCTTCAAACAGCGGAGAGGAAAATGCTTCCATTAAACAATTTTTTGCCTCTACTTGGTATAACGCTCCCCATTATTTAATCTTTACTGTAAGGTTGGCTTTAATTTTAGTTTTAGCTTGGGGTATAATTTTTGGTTTGGCTTATTCGGTGAAAATGATTTAATAATAAATTATGCTTAAACAACGAAAAAAAAATAAAAAAGTTATAAAAAGTATTTTTTTAATTGCTTTGTTAAGTTTGAGTTTGTTTTGGCAAATAGCGGTTGATGCTCAGACGACGGGAGGAGGAACACAAAATGGAGCTACGGAAAATTATGTGGCACAAGAAATAATTCCGGGAAATGAAAAAGGAGCGACCAGTTTTGTTGAATATCTAAATCAGTTATACAAATTTGGGATTGCCATTGCCGTCATTTTAGCTTTGGGGATGATAGCTTTTGGCGCTTTTTCTTACATTGTTACATCAGCGGGAAACGCCTCTAAGGTATTGGATGCTAAGGGGATGATTACTTCGGCGATATTGGGGCTGGTGTTGGCTTTAGTTTCTTGGTTGATATTGAATTTAGTTAATCCTGATTTGGTGGGTAAGTTAAAAGATTTAGCCAGTGATAATATAAAACAAGAACAACAAGAAAATAATAACAATGAAAATGTTTGCCAAGGGAAAAATAACTATGCACAACCAAATAATTGTAACGGAAGGAAAAGGTGTTTTAATGGAGCGTGTGTTGAACCGTGTAAGAATGGAGCAAACGCGGAGGCTTGTGGAAGTGTCGTATCAACAAAAGAAAAATGGAGGTGTTTTAAAGGTAAATGTACTATTTATGGCATAGAAGGTGATCCATGTGGACCAAAAGATAGGCTTGGAGATAATTTAGGAACCTGTAAAGAAGGGGATTGTAGTAATAGTAAATTTTCAAATAGTCA
>CAYMNT010000024.1:0-9206 GCA_964391875.1 uncultured Bdellovibrionales bacterium | reverse complement strand
ATAAAGGAAATAGAAAAAGATGATCTTTTAGCTAGACAAGCAGTTTTTACTTTCTTCATTAAACATCCAGATCAAATCATTGAACATTTAAAGGGGAAAATAGATTATCTTTTTTTAGTTAACCCAGAAGAAAAATGGATGATTGATGGTTATTGGGATTCAGAAGGAAAAGAAAAAGTTCCGAGTAATCCATTATTTGGAGGTTTAATAACTTCCAATGATAAATGTAATATAGGTAGAGGGGTAATTTTGCTCAATCCATATAACAGTAGAGATTTTATTAGAAATAAAAATCAAGAATGTCAAAAAACATTAGCGGAAGTGGAGAAATTCGCTAAAACAATTGGGAGTAAAAAAATAGCGGCGGCCGGAATTTTACCAACGATATTTCTCAAAAAAGCGGAAAAAGAAAAATTAAATATTCCCGAAGATTTAGTAAATGGAGCAAAGGGAACAGTTTACTCTGTTATAAAAACTTTTGAATTAGTAAAAGATAAATTATTAAAAGAAAAAAAATTAGAAAATCCAACCATTGTAGTTACGGGGAGTGGTGGAAGGATTGGTCGAGAGACGCTTTCATTTTTAAAGGAAAGAGGAGAAAATGCCCTAGGATTTGAAGATTACAAAGAAGAAGGAGATGAGAGTATTTTAGCGTCGGCTGATATAGTGATTAATCTTTTTCGGAAGGGAAATGATTTATTAAAATATAGAAAACAATTAAAAAAATTAAAAGCCATTGTGGATGATACTTATCCGCCTTTAAATAAAAAAATAGGGGGCAGTGAATTATTTAAGGTGGTGTGTGTTGCTCCTCAGGTTAAGTTCTTGCCAAGATTGCCGGGTTTCAATGAAGAGCATTTGCCAGGCTGTGCAGTTGAGGCGTTAGTAACATCTTCTAGTCAAGATGATTTATCCGATATGCAAGCTTTTTATAATCAAGCGGAAGAATTAGGGTTACATTCTATTGTAGTTTATGGTAAAAAATAAACTATAACATAAAATCAAATAAATTAATAGAATAAAATTTATCCTAAAAAAATAAATTACTTATTTAATAAGAATACTTATAAAAACAAAATGTAGTTTCATTTTCTACCGAGGAAGTTTTAAGATAAAAGATTATTTAAATACAAAAATACAAACAAACAATCAATAGATCAATTTTTTAGGTAATTTATAAATTAAACGAAAGCCAAAATAAGAAAAGTATGATACAATAATGGTTGTGTTTTAGGTTTGTTTTTTTTAAAAAAACAAATTAAGAGTGAAGGCAAAAAAAATAATTTTATCAAATAAGAGAAGTAAATATAAACTAAATTAAAAATAGAAATAAAAAGTGCACGAAAATCTTATTAATACATTTTTATCAATAGTGGAGCAATGGCATTTTTGGGGATATGGATTAATTTTATTGGTATCTTTTTTTGAATCACTGGCTTTTATCGGGATTATTATTCCCGGTACGGTTTTTGTTGTTTTCTTAGGGTTGCTTTCTTCTCAAGGATTTTTAAACATAGAGCTTCTAGTGGGATGTGCTATCAGTGGAGCGATTCTGGGAGACGGAACAAGCTATTATTTAGGGAAGCATGCAGAAAAATTTTTTAAAAAGAATAGTCGGTTATTTGAATTAAAATATTTCAAGAATGGTAAAATGTTTTTTAATAAATATGGAGGAAGAAGTATTTTTTTAGGCAGATTTATCGGTCCGATTCGTCCGATTGTCCCATTTGTGGCGGGTGTATTTAAAATGGATAGAAAAAGATTTTTGTGGTGGAATATAACCAGCGCTTTTTTGTGGGCAATTAGTTTTTTGTTGGTAGGTTTCTTCTTCGGTCAAGTATTGGATAAAATTATGATTTGGACAAAAAGAAGTTTGTTAATCATCGGGTTATTTTTCATTTTATTTTTATTGATGGCTTGGATAAAAAATAAGATATTCTTAAAGATAAATAAATAAAACAGTTGCGAAAAATAAATCAATGACTATAATAATAATTAGGATAACTAATAAAATAAATATTAAAGGGAATTATTCCCCCAAAAAAAATGAAAAACAATAATGTGAAAAAAGGATTAATTTTAGCAGGAATAATTATTGGAGTGGTTATGTTTTCCGGTTGTGGTAAACAAATGGATAAATTAAAAGAGGTGAAAAAACAAGCTTCATCTTTGAAAAAAAACAGTCAAGAATTAACAGAGAAAAGTGGAGGAATGATTAGTAATTTAAAAGAGGCTTTAAAGAAAGGAGTCTCAATGAAATGTGTTTCTCAAGGTAAAGATAGTGAGTGGGTGACTTATATTAACGGTAAAAAAATGAGAAGTGAAGGAAAGCAAGGAGGTAAAGAACAAATTGTTTTAGTTACTGACGGAGTGAGCTATATGTGGGAAAAAGGAGCCAAGGTTGGTCAAAAAATTGATAAGAAATGTCTAGAAGATTTTGAAAAACAGATAGAAACTCCAACAAAAACGGAAGAAATGATGGGTCATCAAGATGAAACAATTCCCAAGGTAGAGGATTTAGAAGTTGAAGAAGAAAACGGTAAAGTAAAATGCACCGTTACCACGGAAGCTGATTTTTCCGTGCCTAAGGATGTTAATTTTACTGATCAATGTCAATTAATGAAGCAACAAATGAAAAATTTAAAAAATGATATACTTAAAAATATACCCAAAGGACAGCAATAATAATTTGTAACAAAATAAAAAATGGCAATAATGACGATTGCTAAATTTAAATTGGTAGACAATAATTTAGAAGAAAAATGGAATGAACTTTCAAAAAAAATACAAACAGGGATGACTCAAGCGGATGGTTTTATTTCTCGAGATACCGGAAAGGATGAGCAGGGTAATTTTTATTGCATTGTTAAATTTGAAACAATAGAACAAAAAGAGAAAAATATGAGAGAGGCGGAAAAACAATATCCGGAAATGTTTAAAGTGTTTAGCGAGTTAGTGGATATGTCCACAATGACCAAGGTAAATTTGACTCTTAATTAGTCTGAAAAATAACTTTTAATTAATTGAAGTCGCACAAAATGAAGTGGGGCTTTAATTGATTTTTAATTAAAGATAAGCTATACTGGGGCTGTTGAGAGTCAGTACTAAAAATTATTCAGGTTTTTAATTAACCAATAAATATTTATGAAAAAGAAAATTATTAAAAGAACTCTAATCAAGGAAACACCGAAGAAAATAGGGGCAGAGGTAAAATTGAAAGGTTATGTCGGTCAGCAAAGAGATCATGGTAAAGTGATTTTTATCGACTTAAAAGATCGCAGTGGCACTATTCAGGCGGTGATAGTAAAAGACAATAAAACGGCTTTTGATTTAGCTAAAAAAGCAAAACTACAAACCAGTTTAGAGGTTAGAGGAAAAATTAAAGAACGTCCTCAAAAATTAACTAATAAAAAAATTACTACCGGAGAAATAGAAATAGAGGTAAGTAAGATTAAAATTCTTTCTTTGGCGGAAGAATTACCTATTGACATCTCTCAAAAAAGTTTAAATCTAAATTTAGAAACTTTATTGGAGAGAAGAAATTTAGTTTTAAGAAATGAAAAAATAAAATCAATCTTTAAGGTGGCCGGATGTGTTTTGGCCGGTTATCGTCAAGCGATGATAGCTGATGATTTTTGGGAAATAAAAACTCCTAAAATTCTTTCTGCGGTTACCGAAGGAGGGGCTAATTTCTTTAAGGTTGACTATTTTGATCAAGAGGCTTTTCTGGCACAAAGTCCTCAATTTTATAAACAAATGGGGGTGGGTATTTTTGAACGAGTTTTTGAAGTTGGACCGGTTTTTAGAGCGGAGCCTCATTTTACTTCTCGTCATATCAATGAATACACTTCTTTGGATGCAGAGATGGGATTTATTGATGATTTTGAAGAAATTATGGATCAATTAGAGTTAGTTATGGGAAAAATAATGGAGAAAATTAAAACAGATGGAGCGGAAGCTTTAGAAAAACATCAAGCAGAAGTTCCTTCGGTAAAAAAAATACCGCGTATTAAATTATCCGAAGCACATAAAATTTTAAAAGATAAATTTAATAAGCAAATTAAGGATACCGACATAGATCCAGAGGGAGAGAGGTTGATTTGTCAATATGCTCAAGAAAAATATAATTCCGATTTCATTTTTTTAACCCATTATCCTAAAGTTTTTCGTCCGATGTATACTATGCCGTCGGAAGAAAATCCGGAAGAAACCAATAGTTTTGATTTACTATTCAGGGGGGTAGAGATTGCCACCGGAGGACAAAGAATACACCACTATCAACAATTGGTTGCGAGCATAAAAGAGCACGGTTTTGATCCGGATAATTTTAAAAATTATTTAGAAATTTTTAAATATGGTATGCCTCCTCATGGTGGTTGGGGTATGGGCTCGGAAAGAATTACTCAAAAAGTGCTAGGATTAAAATCAGTTAAAGAAGCAACGCTTTATCCGCGAGACGTAAAAAGATTAAATCCTTAAAAAATAATCAATATAATCAAGTAATAATCTTTTGAAGCTTTTTTAAAATTATGGAATTTTTTAAAATTTTAGGGGGTAAAAAATTAACTGGTGAAATTACCGTTAACGGTTCCAAAAATGCGGCGGTGGCTCTTTTGGCGGGAGCAATGATGAATCAAGGAAAAACAACACTTAAAAATGTTCCTCGCATAGAAGAAGTTAATCGGTGGATGGAAATTTTAACAAGCATTGGAAGTAAGATTGAAAGAAAGAAAAAAACGGTAACTATTATTCCACCCAAAAAGATAAGTCTAAAAAAAATAGATCAAATAGCTTCTAAAAAAACACGCAGTGTAATTTTATTAATTGGAGCATTATCGGGTAGGATAAAAAAATATAAAGTTCCTCAGGCGGGAGGATGTAAATTGGGAAATCGAACTATTCGTCCTCATCTCTTTGCTTTAGAAAAATTTGGGATAAAAATAAAAGTGGAAAAAGATTATTACGCGGTGGATACCGGTAAATTAAAACCTGCTAAAGAAGTGGTGCTTTATGAATCAGGAGACACTGTTACGGAAACCGCTTTGATGGTGGCGGCACAAACACCGGGAAAAACCATAATTAAAATGGCTACGGCTAATTATATGGTACAAGATCTGGAATTTTTTTTGGAAAAATTGGGAGTGAAAATTAAAGGAATTGGTACCACCACCTTAACAGTTATGGGAAGAAAAAAAATAAAAAAGAACATTACCTATCATATCAGTGAAGATCCGATTGAGGCTATGTTTTTTGTTGCTTTAGCCATAACCACTCAAAGCGAATTATTAATTAAACGTTGCCCTATTGAATTTCTGGAATTGGAATTATTAAAATTGGAAAAAATGGGACAACGATATAAAATACTTAAAAAATATAAAGCTCAAAATAAAAAAACCAGATTAATAGATTTAAAAATATTTCCTTCAAAATTAATTGCCTTGGAAGACAAAATTCATGCCTTGCCTTTTCCTGGATTAAATATGGACAATTTACCGTTTTTTGTGCCAATTACTTGTATGGCTAAGGGAAAAACTTTAATCCATGATTGGGTTTATGAAAATAGAGCGGTTTATTTTACCGAATTAAATCGTTTGGGAGCTAAAATTACTTTAATTGATCCTCATCGAGTGGAAGTGACGGGACCAATAAAATTTAAAAATGCCGAAATGATGTCACCGCCCGCTCTAAGGCCGGCGGCTATTATGTTGGTGGCAATGTTGGCGGCGAAGGGGAAGTCAATTCTTCGCGGAGCTTATTCCATCAATCGGGGTTATGAGAATTTACAAGCACGGTTACAAAGTATTGGAGCAGATATTGAATTAATAGATTAACATTAGCTATAATTAAGATAGCTTGAGAGAGGGAAAAAGTTGTTAAAGTTTTAAAGGAAATGATTTTACGCAAAATTGGAATAGACTTGGGTACAGCTAATACTCTGGTTTTTGTTCCTAAAAAAGGAATAGTGGTAAATGAACCATCGGTGGTAGCGGTTACACTGGAAGATAACCGTGTTTTGGCGGTGGGGAATGAAGCTAAAGAGATGGTGGGGAGGACTCCGGAAACCATTATTGCGCATCGACCATTAAAGAACGGAGTTATCGCTGATTATCGAGTAACTGAAGCCATGCTTAAATATTTTATTAATAAAGTTTCTCCCCGAGTAAGATTATTTAGGCCGGATGTGATGATTTCTATTCCGGCCGGAGTAACTTCCACTGAAAAAAGAGCGGTAGTGGAAGCTACATTAAAATCGGGAGCGAAAAATGCGTTTGTGGTTAAAGAACCGGTTTTAGCGGCAATTGGAGCGGGTATTCCCATTAATAGTCCCAGTGGCAATATGATTGTGGATATTGGAGGAGGAACTTCTGAAGTGGCAATAATTTCATTGGGAGGAGTGGTCAGTGCTTATAGTGCCAGAGTGGGAGGAAACAAGATTGATAATGCCATTGCTCAATACATAAAAAAGAAACATGGTTTAGCTATTGGAGAACGAACAGCGGAAGAAATTAAAATAGCCATCGGTAGTGCTTTGCCTCAAATTAAGGAAGAATATGCAGAAATAAGAGGGAGGGATTTGGTCGGTGGCTTACCAAAAACTATTAGAGTTTCTTCTCGAGATATTACCGAAGCTATTCAAGATGAACTTCATGAAATTGTGGCTGCGGCAAAAAAAGTATTACAAGAAACACCGCCGGAATTGGCAGCGGATGTAATGGATAAAGGAATGGTCTTAAGTGGCGGAGGAGGATTATTACGCAATTTAGATAAATTGATAACCAAAACCATTGGAGTCCCTTGTTATGTGGCGGATGAACCTTTACTTTGCGTTGCTAAGGGGACGGGTATAGCCTTAGATAATTTAGATGCCTATAAACGAACTTTGCTTTTAAAATAAAAAATATATAAATAATTTTTTTAATTTTATTTTTATATGACTAAATATAAAAAATTAAAAAAGCCTAAAAATTTTCTTAAATTTCCTAAAAATTTTCTTTGGGGAGCAGCTTATTCCGCTCATCAAGTGGAAGGAAATAATAAGAACAATGATTGGTGGGAATGGGAACAGAAAGGTAAAACAGTAGATAAATCAGGTTGGGCCTGTGATAGTTGGAATCGTTATTTAATTGACCATCAATTGGCGGAAGAATTGGGATTAAAAGCTTTTCGTTTATCCTTAGAGTGGTCTCGAATTGAACCGGAGGAAGGAATTTTCTCAGAAGAAGCCATTGCGCATTATCGAAAAGTTTTACAAGATTTAAAAAGAAGAAAAATCAAAAGGGTGGTAACTCTTTGGCATTGGCCATTACCTCTTTGGCTAACACACAATTATAAAGGCTGGCATAGAAAAGAAACTATAAAATTTTTTTCTCGTTATTGTCAGCGAGTAGTGGAAGAATTGGGAGATGAGATTGATATTTTTTTAACCATGAATGAACCGAGAATGCCACTCAATAAAGGTTATTTAACCGGTGAATTTCCCCCCGGAAAACATAACCCGTTTTTATTTTTAAGAGCCAGAAAAAATATGATAGAAGCCCATCGGCAAGCCTATAAATTAACTAAAAAACTACAACCCAAATTACCTGTTAGTCTTACGCAATACACCAATGATTTTGAATTTAGTCAACCAATTAAATTTTTTCAGAGATTAACACAGAAAATAGAAAGTTGGTACAATTGGTATTTTTATTTAAAAGCAAAAGATCACTTTGATTTTGTGGGGATAAATTATTATACGGGATTTAAATTTCAATTTAAAAGGCCATTTTTTTCTCCACGAGCGGAGAGTATGATTTTTTCTGATATGCATTGGGGATTTTCTCCCGTGGGGATTTATGAAATAACTATGGATGCTCACAGAAAATTTGGAAAACCAATTTATATTTTGGAGAATGGAGCGGCTGACGCAACAGATAAAATTAGAGCGGAATATATTCAAGGACATTTAAAATGGTTACATCGAGCCATTCAAGAAGGGGCGGAAGTTAAAGGGTATTTTTATTGGGCATTAATAGATAATTTTGAATGGCAAGCCGGTTTTGGTCCACGTTTTGGTCTTTGTGAGATGAATTATGAAACTATGGAACGAAAACCGCGTCCCAGTTTTTATTATTATCAACGAGTAATAAAGGAGCAGGGGGTTACCAGCTTATTTGTTAAGAAAAACGAAAAAAAGCAAAACAATAAAACAAGTTAAATAATTTTTAAATATTTATTTTGAACGGAATTGAGATATCGATTATCGCTTATTGTTTATTGGCCATTGAGTCGTTAGCCAATAAATTTTTAATTGTGGGAAAAGTAAGAAGTTGGCGATTATATCTTTTTTACGTGGGGTTACTTTCCTTAACGGGGTTGGCTTTTATTCCTTGGGGATTTTATTGGCCCAATAAATTAATATTTTTTTGGTCATTTTTGTCCGGGGTAGTTTTTTTCTGTTATTTGAGTGTTCTTTTTTCCGCTTTAAAAAAATGGACGGCTTCTCGGGTTTTTGTGCTTATGGGAGCCGTTACCACATTAATCACTTTATTAATCGCTCACTTTTTCTTGCAAGAAAAATTTACTCAGTATGATTGGTGGGGAATTGTTTTTCTGATACTAGGTGGATTTTTTATTAGTTATCGTTATAACAAGGTGAGATTGTTTCGGGGGTATAAACGAGCGATTCTAGCCGGTGTTTTATTGGCAGTTTATTTTTCT
This sequence comes from uncultured Bdellovibrionales bacterium, assembly GCA_964391875.1. Classification (GTDB taxonomy): domain Bacteria; phylum Patescibacteriota; class Minisyncoccia; order Moranbacterales; family DUUL01; genus CAYMNT01. Next base: position 506 of record CAYMNT010000024.1, on the reverse strand, counting down.
ATGATTAAGCAAGCCTATAACCTTCAGTTAGGAACAGGATATAATTTTGTTACGGTCTATGTGTTTTCTCGTTTGGGGATTTCAATCACCACTTTCCTTATTTTTCTTTGGCCACCCTATCGTCACCGTTTATTCAAACTATTAAAAGAAAGAAAAAAGAAAGATCATTTAAGCGGTTTTGGCTGGACAACACTGATTAAATTGTTATCGGGGGTAGCCAGTATTATGTTGATTTATGCCATTTCTGTTGGTAAGGTAACTATTATTAACGCTCTTTCGTCGGTGCAGTATTTATTTATTTTTATTTTTTCTTTAATAATAAGTTTTTTTTGGAAAAATCATTTAAAGGAAAATTTAGAGAAAAAAAATATTTTTTATAAAATGTTAGGAGTACTAGGTGTGGTTGTGGGGATTATTTTTATTATGATTTAATTTGGGGAGTTAATACTTTTTTTAAAGAAAGGCGATAAGATTTTAGCGATGAAATAAAACCAATAATTAATTAA
>CAYMNT010000023.1:0-9361 GCA_964391875.1 uncultured Bdellovibrionales bacterium | reverse complement strand
TACTTGATCCATCTGAAGTAACTGGTTGTGTTGGTAAAGGATTGCGTTTGTGTTCGGTAGCGGAATTGGTGGCGGCATGTTCTAATTCCTCAGCTTTATTTAGTGAAACAATTATTAGCGGTGATTTAAAAGAAGAAAATTATGTATTTGCTGTTGAAGGTAGTGGTTGTAATATTACCAGTAAAGATAAAACTGACGAAAATAGTTTCTCGTATATTTGTTGCAAAAATAGGTAACGAATTGAGCTTTAGTTTTAAAGTTTAGCTAAGAGAAAAATAAAAATAAAAAATTAAAGGGGATTTTAAATCCAAAAAATGGCTAAAGCTAAAAGGTCATTTAATTGTCCGATAAAAATAGTGATTATTTTTTTAGGGTTGTTTTTGTTGGGGGGTGTTTTTTCCGTGCAAGCGCAAGACAAATGTGAGGAAAAAATAGAAAAAGTGGTCACGGATGAACGAATAGAACGATTATTGGAAAAAATAATCGGAGAGAAAATTGAAGAAATTATTGATCGAAGATTGGGGGAAGAGGAGAAACGAGCGGAAATAATAAAGGAAACGACGGAAGCGATAAAAAAAGAGCTAAAAGAAGATGATGATCAAGAAGAAGAAAAAGATAGCCAACAGAAATTAATAATCAAAGAAAAGAAGAGTCCGGCGGAGAAAAAAGAAAATGAGATGAAGAATGGACAAAAAGATGAAAGTCTTCTCACGACAACTAAGCCAGACAAGGTGTCCGCGGTAATTATTAATGAGGTGGCTTGGATGGGGACGGAAATATCTTCCAATGATGAGTGGATAGAATTAAAAAATGTATCAGTGGAGGATATAGATTTAACGGATTGGTCGTTGACTATTAAAGATAAAACCATTGTGTTAGCGGGAACAATTAAGGCCAATGGTTTTTTTCTTTTGGAAAGAACGGATGATGAAAGTGTGCCGGGAATTTCAGCTGATTTAATTTATAACCTCCCCTTAAGAAATGGAGGGGAAAATTTAATTTTGAAAAATGATGCAAGTGAAGTAGTGGATCAAATTGAACAAGCAACGGGTTGGTTGGCCGGTGATAATCAACTTAAATTAACCATGGAGAGAAATGAAAAGGGTGAGTGGGGAAACAGTTGTTTATTGGGAGGCACCCCCAAGAAAGAAAATGGTTTTGGTCAAGATTGCGGACAAATAACGAATGTTAAATTTGGCGATATTAGGATTAATGAAGTGTTTGCTAATCCGGAAAAAACTGATCGAAAAAATGAGTGGGTGGAATTATACAACAGCAAAGAAGAGGCGGTTAAATTAAAAAATTGGCAATTGAAAGACCTTACGGGACAACATAATTTTTCTTCGGAAATTATCGGAGCTAAAGAATTTTTAATAATTTATCCCAAAATAATTTTAAATAATGGTTATGAAGAATTGACCTTAACGGATAATCAAGGAAAAATTATCAGTCAAACTGAATACGAAGAGGCTCCGGAGGGAAAAAGTTGGTCTTGGGATGAATTAAAAGAAGAATATGCTTGGACAAGTGTCGTTACGCCGGGTAAAAAAAATAAAATAGAAAAAGAAACCACAGCTGTTTCCTCAGATGAACCAAGTGATTATAGTGGCCTAATCGTTTTTAGCGAATTAATGCCTAATCCGAAAGGTAAGGATAACGGGGCGGAATGGTTGGAACTTTTTAATAACGGAAAGACTGAGATAAATTTAAATCACTGGAAAATTAAAAATCAGCGAGGAAACGAAATACAATTAAAGGGAAAAATTAAAGGGCAAGATTGGTTTTTGGTAAAAATAAAAGAACCCGGTTTTAGTTTAAATAATCAAGAGGAAAAATTGCAATTGATGGATGGTCAAAATAAAATGGTAGCAGAGGTCAGCTACACCACCTATGCCAAATCGGCGATGAGTTACAGTCAAGATGAAATGGGTGATTGGCAATGGAGTCGTTTTGCCACACCCGGCAAAAAGAACAGAGTTAATCGGCCACCTCAAATAAAAATTAAATTTCCCAAAAAAATATACCGTCAAACCAAAGTTTTATTCTCGGCAAAAAAAACATATGATCCGGACGGTGATCAATTAAAATTTTTATGGGATTTTGGAGATGGCCAAAAGAGTTACCGGAAAGAAGTTTATCATCAATATAAAGAAAAAGGTAAATACCAGGGAGTGTTGAAGGTGAGTGATGGTAGCAATGATTTTTATCAGGAATTTGAAGTGAAAGTTAAAAAATATCCTCAATTAAAAATAAAGATTGTTGGTTTATGGCCTAATCCATCGGGTAGTGATTGGGGAAAGGAAAAGATTAATTTGAAAAATGAAAGCCGACATAAAATCAATTTAAAAAATTGGAAATTGGCCACCGGGAGAGAAATGGGCGACTTAAGTCAGCATACAATTAAAAATGATTTTAAATTATCAGCGGGAGAAAGTAAAATATTATATAACGATGAGCATTGTCGTTTTAATTTACTTAATCAAGCCGGAGCGGTGAAATTAATTTACCCGGATGGAACAACGGCGGATCAAGTTGAATATGCCAAAGAAAAAATAGCTGAAGATGAAAGATACTTTTTATCACCGGCGGGCAATTGGCAATGGGGAAAAACTAAAATCGCTCAAAAGAAAACGGCCACAAATAAGCAACAAGCGGTGAAATTAACAGAAAAAGAAACCGTTAAAAAACCGGAAAAAAAATCTTCTTTTCCTTTTTGGCGAGCCACTTTAAACGAAAAAAGACAATGGTGTGACGGTTTGGAGCAAATGATGATTAACAATTGGTTGAAAAAAAACAGGACTTGGATAAAAATACTTAGTCATTATCTGGTAGGTCGGGAAATTGTTTAAGTAATTGTTTTTCCGCTTGAGTGAAAGTTTTATCTTTAAAATTCAAGATTACATTGGTTCCCGCTATTTTACCTTCAAAAGTTTGTGATAATTTTAAAGCTTCTTCCGCATCGTTAAAATAAAAAACCGCTTTGGTTTCTCCTTTGCGATTAACATAAAAGATACCGAATTTATCCGCTTGAGAAAATTTTCGCTTGATTTCATCCAAGGCGCCGGGAATTTCTTGAACGGAAGCTTTGGTTTGCAATAAGTCTTCACTGTTTAAGAAAGAATAGACGGCGCGTTTGTTTTTTTTGTATTCCAAGCGTGACATTACTTTTCCCCAAAGTTTTAAAGTGGTTAAACTTTGATTTTTATAAAGGTAACGAATGATAGAAGCTTGTTTAGCTCCCGCCTTAATCAATTGAGCGGCCAAATTGAGGGTGGTGGGAGTAGTGGTGGGAGTTTGGAAACTGTGAGTTTCGGCAATAATGCCGGTTAAGAGTACTTGAGCAAGTTTGCGAGTAAGTTTTTTATCAATTAACAAAGTGGTTTTGGTTAATAATTCACACAAAGAAGAAGAAGCCAAATCAACCAAATTAACCTGTCCGTAATTTTCATTATTAGAGTGAAAATCCAAATTAACTTTGGGAACTTCAAAAAATAGGTCGGTATTTTTTTGATAAACTTCACCTAAATTTTCCAGACTGGGGATGCCCAAGGTAATCAGTAAATCATATTGAAATTTAGCCGGTTGAAAAGAAAAATCACGAGGGCTGATAGCTCCTTTTTCCGGAGTTAAAGTGATAATAAACTGATTATCCTGTTCACGAGAATCTATTTTGGAAATTTTATTTTTTTCCGTATTAAAGATTAATAAAAAATCTCTTAAGCTGTTCAGGTTGTTAACTATTTTTCCGGGAGGGTCAAAAAAATCTTTATAAGGAAGCGGATGATTATTTTTCTCCAGAAAAACATCTATGGCAGTGCCTTCCTTACTGAAAAAATTAGCTAAAGCGGAAGCTCCCGCCCAACTGTCCAGAGAAATATCGGGAGAAATGAAAAGCAATACTTTTTTTGACTTTTTTAAAAGAGCGGAAAAGTCTTTAGTGGATTGATTCATAGAAATAAATTTAGCGGTCAATTTTGTTTTTTAACAGAGTGATTAATTAGTGGTAAATTCTAACACAACTTTTAAAAAATTCAATTCTTGACAAAGATACTTTTTTATCATCTGTAAATTTTTTGCCTTTTTAGTCAGTTATTAGTATAATGGACGAAATAAAGAAAACTTACTTGAAAAATAGTAATCGGGGTTTTTCAATGAAAAATATTTTACTTGAAATAAATTAAGAGAGTTATTTAAATAAAAAAACAAACATTTTGAAACAACAAAATGATTAATCGAGACATTGCTCGTTATCGTAAAATAGTAACCAAAATAAATAAACTGGAAAATCAAATGATTTCTTTGGCGGAAGTTGATTTTGCCGTGAAAACGAAAGATTTTCAAATGCGTTTACAAAAAGGAGAGAAATTAGACCAATTGTTGCCGGAAGCTTTTGCTCTTGTCAGAGAAGCGATTAAAAGAACTTTAAAACTGAGAGCCTATAATGTTCAATTACAAGGAGCCATTTCTATTCATGAGGGAAATATTACCGAAATGAAAACGGGAGAAGGAAAAACTTTAACCATAATTTTTTCCGCTTACTTAAACGCCTTAACCGGAGCCGGAGTTCATGTGGTAACTTCCAATGACTACCTAGCCGAAAGAGATGCCACGGAAACGAAAGCGGTTTATCAACTCTTGGGCATAAGCACTGATTTTATTACGGCTAAAACGGAAACTTTTGATAGGCAAGTGGCTTATCGGGCGGAAGTAACCTATGTAACCAACAATGAAATCGGGTTTGATTTCTTGAAAGATAATTTGCTTTATGACAAAAAAAATAAGAAACAACGAGGATTTAATTATGCCATTATTGATGAGGCGGACAGTGTTTTAATTGATGCGGCTCAAATTCCTTTGGTGATTTCCGATAACCAAGAATTAGTGGAAAAAGATAGTCAACTTTATTTAAAAATAAATCCTTTAATTAAAGAATTAAAAGAAGAGGAGGATTTTATTTTAAAACCAAAAGAAAAAATGGTGGAATTAACTCCGGCCGGGATAAAAAAATTGGAAGTGCTTTTGGGAGTAAATAATATTTACGAGAAAGAAGAAAATAATTATCTTTATTATGTTACTCAATTGCTTAAAGCTCATCATCTTTTTCATCGAGATAAAGAATATATTGTGGAAAATGGAGAGGCGGTGATTGTGGATGAATTTACCGGAAGATTAATGCATGCCCATCGTTATTATCAAGGACTGCACCAGGCCATTGAAGCCAAAGAGGGATTAACTATACAGGGAGAAAATAAGACTTTGGCTTCCATTACTTTTCAACATTTATTTAAAAAATATAAAAAATTATCGGGTTTAACCGGTACGGCAAAATCATCCGCTAAAGAATTCCGTTTAATTTACGGCAAGAAAGTGGTGGTTATTCCCACTAATAAAAAAATAAGGCGAATAGACAAAAAAGATCGTTTCTTTTTAACTTGGGAAGAGAAGCTTAAATATATTACTTGGTTGACACAAGGTTATTATTTCAAAGAAAGAGCCGTTTTAATTGGGTCCCGTTCTGTTTTTCGTTCCACTCAAATTGGTCGATCCTTGTTGGCGGAAAATGTGCCCAATCAGGTATTAAACGCTAAACATACTCAGCGAGAAGCGGAGATTATTGCTCAAGCGGGACAAGCACAAAAAGTAACCGTGGCTACCAATATGGCGGGGCGAGGAACGGATATTAAATTAGCCAAGTCAGTGGCGGAAAAAGGAGGGTTGATTGTACTGGGAGCGGAAAGACATAATACTCGGAGAATTGATAACCAATTAATCGGTCGTGCCGGTCGTCAAGGTGATCCGGGAGAAACCCAATTTTTAATCTCTGCTGAAGACGAATTGATTAAAACATTTTTTCAAGAAAAATATGTCAGAGAATTTAGAAAGCATTCAGTGGGAGGGAAAGGATTGGACCATCCTAAATTACAAAAGATAATTAATCGAGCGCAAAAAAGAATGGAAGAAATGTTTTTTAGTCAGCGAATTTTGAGCTATGAATTTGATCGAATAACGGAAAAGCATCGACAGGTATTTTATCGACAAAGAGAACGAGTTTTAAATGATGATGATTTAAGAGAGGAAACTCTGGGGTTAATCAAGGGGGAGATTTATCGTATTATTAATAAAAATATTGAGGCGAGAAAACCGATAACAACAGCTCAGATAGAGAGTATAATATTGGCTTTAAAGGCTATGGTAATTAACCCCTGGTTTAAGCCGGAGTGGCCGGAAAAAATCAACGGTCAGTTTACCGTGGGAACATTGCGTCAATGGGCCTATGATAGTGTAGAACAATATTATCAGATGTTTGAAAATTATATTGATAGCAAAAAAGTCAGAGAACTGGAGCGCATAGCCACACTAAAAGTGTTAGATCTGATGTGGGTGGAGCATCAACAGGTGGTGGAAGATTTACAACAAGTGGCGTTAATCAACTCTATCAGTCGTAATAATTTTTTTGATATTTATGAAATACAGATGGGACAAGCTTTTCGTAAAATGTTTTTAACTATGCCCCGAATAATTAGTCGCACCATTTTTCGAATTGCCGATCGTTTATTAAAAAAACAAGCACAGGGGGAACCGGTGATTCAGACAAGAACATCGGTGGAACAGATTTAATTTAAAGGATTTAAATTATTTTAAGATGGATTATCGCAAAAGAAAAATTTTTTCTCGTATCGGAGCCGCCTTTCTTCTGGGAATGAGTTTGTTTAATTTGGGAGCTCTTTGGGGGAAACAAAAAAAAGGAACTCTTCCTCGTCGTTCCAAGCAAACCAGGAAACAAACACAAGAAGAAATGGATAAAGAGATGCAAAGCACCGTTAAAATGGTGGAAGAAGAAGCTACCCAGGCAATGAAAGAAATATTGAGTCAAAAAGAAGAAATTGGTCAAGCTGTAAAGCAACAGCAGACTGTTTTTCAACGAATAGTGATTTATGCTTCGGTGGGGGCTTGGGCGATAGCGGCCGGAGTATTATTTTCTTCCGCTATTTTTAATCAACCTTTTGGTTTGGGGAAAGGAATGCTTTCTTTGTTGCCGGGTAATCCGCATTTAGCGGTGATTTCTTTGGAATTATCAAATAAGCAAAAGGTATATTCCGTAGGAGAAGTGATTAAAATGAAAGTGAAAGTGGATTCGGCCGGAGAAAAAGTTGATTTTTTGCGTTTGGTTTTGAATTATGATCAGCAAGTATTGAAGCTAAAAGATTTAAAGACAGATTTTTCTTCAATTAAAGAAAATAAAAATAACCCGTTAGCGGGAAAGATTAACTTAGCTTTGAAATTAAATAAAGCACAGCAATTAAGACTGAAAGAAAATTCGGTGGTGGAATTTGACTTTTTAACCACTCATCCCAAAAAAAATCCCACCATTAAAGTTGATCAAGGAAAATCATTAGTATTAAAATCAGCTAAAGTTAAGAAAGGAGCAAAAGAGAATATCTTAGGTAAAGTCAAAGTGGATAAATTTACCGTTAGAAATAAAACTTTCGCTAAAATAGATTGTCTTAAAGTGGGGAATAAAAATCTATCTCAAAAAAATGATTGGAAAGACTTGCAAAATGGTCCTCCTTCGGAGCAACGAGCTTTTTGGTATAACTTAAAACAGAGCGAAGAAACGGCTTTTCGGTGCGTGCAAAATAATCGCAATGAGAGGTACCTTTTTATTGCCCATAAACGACCTTTGGTGGCAATTTCATTAGAAGGAGAAAAAAATAAATTTATTCAAAAAGCCAATCAGTTTAAACTTGTTTGGCAAGAACAAGGTAGATTTTTTACCGTAGTCAAATTAGATCAAAGTTCATTGGAGAAAGTAAAACTTAAATTGGAGGATTATAAAAAAGAAGAGCTATTCTGGCCTTAACTAAAAAAATAAAAAGAAAAAACAGACGATGAGACATTCGTTTGTTGACTAAATTGTTTATCAATGTATAACCCATCTTCTACCAGAGATTTTAATAATATTTATCAATTGGAAGCCACTCAAGTGTTACCGCTTGATAGTGCTTTTTCCTTTAAAAAATTACTTTGGTTGTTATTGAAAGCCAGTGGTATTTTTTTGGTAATTACCATTATTGTTTTCGCCGTGGTTAATTATCAATTCATCAAGGCTCAAATAATTGATGCTCGCTCCGGTCGTAAATACAATAATTATGTAGCCGACATTGATGATGATAAGTTACCTGATTGGTGGGAACAAGAAAACGGGTTGAATTCAAATGATGCCGATGATGCTCAACTGGATAATGATAATGATGGATTAAATAATTTTTTGGAATTTCAATTTGGTGTAAATCCCAATGATCCGGATTCTGATGGGGATGGTTATTTTGACGGAGAAGAAATTCGTAAAGGGTATAACCCCAACGGAACGGGAAGAATTGATTCTGATGGAGACGGGTTATATGATTGGTGGGAAATTAAAAATGGTTTAAATAAAGATGATCCGGCTGATGCTAAAGAAGATGATGATCAAGATGACTTAAGTAACAAAGAAGAGTTTTTACAAGGAACAGATCCTCACAACAGGGATTCTGATGGGGATGGAAAAGGCGATGGGCAAGAAGTAAAAAATGGACAAAATCCATTGGGAGATGGCCCCCTAAGCGAGAGTTTCAAAAATATCAGTTTAAATGATCAAGACAGGGATGGTTTAAATTTAGAGAAAGAACTATTTTTTGGGACTGATCCGGAAAAAGCTGATTCCGATGGGGATAATTTTAATGATTATCGAGAGCTTTCTCGCGGGTATGATCCTTTAGGGGAAGGTTTTATTAAAGCTACCCTTGAAATTCCGGCGATTAAAGTTGAAGCTCCGATTACTTGGTCGCAAAAGGTGGAGGAAAAAAATATCCTTAAAGAATTAGAGGAAGGTTTAGTGCATTATCCGGGCAGTACTTTCCCCGGCTTTTTGGGAAATAATTACATTACGGGTCATAGCAGTTATTATGCTTGGAGTGATACTTCATATGGTGATGTCTTAAAGCATTTAAATAAATTAAAAATCGGTGATGAAATTATTTTTCATTTGGAGTTTGCCAATGGACAGAAAAAAAGAATTATTTATAAAGTAACGGCTCCCGGTGAAGTGGTTTTGCCTTATGATAGAAGAATTTTTCAAGACATTGAAAAATATGAAACAACCTTGGTCACTTGTTGGCCCATTGGAACCAATTGGAAGAGGATGATGGTTAAGGCGGAGCTAGAAACACCGGTTTGGAAGCAAAATTAATTAATTTAGCGACTTAATGATTTTTATTGGAAAAGTCTTGTCAATAAATAGAAAACAAGATATAATTCAATTACTAACAAAAACTTTTAAAAGTAAAAATTTTAAATAAATAAAAAATAATCAATAAAAAAA
>CAYMNT010000022.1:0-9679 GCA_964391875.1 uncultured Bdellovibrionales bacterium | reverse complement strand
TTACAATATTGGGATAATGACTTAGCTAGTCAACTTCTTCCAATAAAAAATATGTGCTTTTATCTAATTGCTTCTCAACATAACCATTTGGGTTAAATTGCTCATCATCAAGTATAGCTCTAAATTTATGGCTAACATATCGCGACTCTAATCCTGGATAGCTTGGTGAGCTTAAGGTTTGTTCATCGGTTCCAGATTCGGTTAAGTTGATTTCGCCACTAATACCTAATTCTTCTCTGATACCACGAATCATAGCTTCTGTAGGATCTTCATCAGGTTTCATTTTTTCAGAAACAGCTTGCCCCAAATTTCTTTGTCTTTCACGACCATCCTTGAAAACTTGCCTATCTTCTCTTAAGCGATATTTTTTACCATCTGGAGATTCATAATAAACGTCAGCACCTCCAACTACAACTTGTCTTAACAATTTGCCTGTTTCTCCAGTGATGAGAACAGTTTCTCCGTTCTTAATTTCTTTCTGGAGGTGCGCCAATGTTTTTGTTTGTCCAGTGCCCCAATTAGAAGTATCAATGCCAGCAGATTCAAGCTGTTCCTGAAGATTATTTGTGGTGAAATCTTCTTTTGGTTTAAAGTTTTCCATAGTATTTTTGATTAAATAATAAATTTTTTTGATTCCATTCGCCACGGTAGTGGCGATAAGAATGTATTATTATTTCACATGAACTCGTTTTTATCCAAAGCGAGCAGTTTATAATAGGTGTAATTTGTATGTTATATGGAATTATGATATTGTTATTTTACTCGTTTTTTCTATGATAAAGCATAGCAATTTTAAGGCTGGTAATCAAGTTATTTTAGAAAAACAGAAAATGTATTAAAATAAAGCAATCGTTCTTTTTATTCAAAGGTGAAATAAATCAATGAATCGGGTTACAAGTTGACTTTAATGCGGAAAGTTATTTTAGAAAAATAGAAAATTTATTAAAAAGTGATAAATTAAACGAGAGATTAATGAATTGAGTTATAAATCCGTTTTAGTGTTAAACCAAGAACAATTAACGGATTGTTATTCCATGGCTGTTATGATTTTTCTTAGAAAATAAAGATTACTAATTAAATATGATTTGGTTATGAAAATTCTTTTTATTACTCCCGGAATATCCAAGAGGGGAGGTTGTGTGGTAGTGACTTATTTGGTAAGAGAACTTAGAAAGAGGGGACATCGGGTTGAAGTGGTAGCGTTTAATAAACAAGGCGACAAAAGATATTTAACCAGTTGGTTTTTGTGGCGTGACCTAAAACCAAAAATTATCGAATTGGTTGCCAAAAAAACTGAAGCAGAACAACGAGGAGAGTTTTTTCAAGCGGTAAGGAAGTATGTAAAAAAGGAGGAAAAAAAATTTGACAGAATTATTATAGATTCTTGGTATATCTTTATTGCCTTAATTAGTTTAAACATCATTGATAAAAGATTTTTTCAGTTAGTACAGAGTGATCCGGTTTTTAAGAAAAAAAATTCAAAGGAAATTTGGAAAGAAGAGCTTTTTTCAATATTGCCTAAAATTAAAATACAAAGAATTGTTGTCTCAAAAATACTTAAACAAATACTTTGGGAAAGAGATGGCGCCAAAAGTCAATGGATGCAACTTTTTGTTCGAGAAGAATTTTTTAAGGCAGATTATAAAATTAAAAAGAGTAAAAAGTTAAAACTAGTTTCTTCTTCAGCCGATTTTAATATTCCCGAAAAGGGGTTAAATTTTTTATTAAAAGTGCTCAATAAATTTTCTCAGAAATATGATTTGGAATTAACCTTGATTAGTGGCAATCCCATTAAGCGAGAAAATTTAATCAAAACAAATTTTTTGGTGAAAGAAAGAACGGCTACAAATCCTCAATCAATGATTAAGCTGTTAAAAACGGGAGATATTTATTTAAATTCATCCGTTAAAGAGTCATTTGGTTTGTCTTTGGCTGAGGCTATGGCCATGGGAATGCCTTGCGTTGCTTTGGATGCAATGGGCAATAGAGAATATGCCAATGAAAAAAATATGAAATTTGTCAAAAATGAAAAAGCTTTTTTAAAGGCTTTAATTGAGTTAACAAAGATGGCGGAAAGAAAGCGTTTAGCAAAAGAAGCCAAAAAGACCATGAAAAAATATCAGCTTCAAAAAACAGTAGCTGATTTTGAAAAAATAATTAAAATTCAAAATTAGCCCAATTAAATGAAAAAAATTAAACCGAAAAAATCTTTAGGACAACATTGGTTAAAAGATGTTAAAGTATTAGAAAAAATAATTCAAGCATCACAACTCAATAAAAATGATAATATCTTGGAAATTGGTCCGGGAAAGGGGGTGCTCACAGAGAGATTAAGGGCGTGTGCCGGAAGAATAATTATGGTGGAAAAAGATAGATATTTAGCCGAGAGTAACGCTCGCAATTTTCAATTACCCCTTTTAAACTTTCAATCAATTAGCGATAATTTAAGTTATAAATTTAAAAATAAATTCGGGGTAATCTCGGGAGATGTGTTGAAAATAAATTTACCGGAATTGATCAAGGGGAATAATTTTGAAAATTATAAAGTGGTGGCTAATATTCCTTATTACATCACCGGTAAATTGATAAAGTTGCTATTGGAAACTGAATATTCTCCGGAAGTAATGATACTTTTAGTGCAAAAAGAAGTGGCGGAAAGAATTTGCGCCCAAAAGGGTAAAATGAATATTTTAGCGGTGGCGGTGCAATATTTTGGAAAAGCGGAAATTATTGATTATGTTTCTCGGAAAAGTTTTGAACCAGTTCCCCGGGTAGATAGTGCTATTATCAGAATAAAACTTTTTCATAAGACGAAAAGAAAAAAATTGTTAAAAGGGCGGAAAGAATTTTTTTCATTAGTGAAAATTGGATTTGCCTCCAAGCGAAAAACTTTAGTTAATAATTTAGTTAATGGTCTAGGAATCTCAAAAGAGGAAGCAAAAGATTTAATTAGTAAAATAAACAAAAATAAAAATATTAGAGCGGAAGCATTGACGATAAATGATTGGCAAAAAATGGTGCGTTTACGAGAAGTAAAATAACTGGTAAAATAGAATAAACATTATATGAAATAATTTAAGTCAATAAAATTTGTTTGAATGAAAACAAAAAATAAAAAAAATAAAGAAAATAAAGAAAAAAAAGAAAGCAGTGATTTTGCTAAGTCTGCTAAAGTCAGAAAAGTTTTACAAAAATTACGCAGTAAGTCTGAAGAAGAGGAAGCATCAACCAGGGCTAAGGAGATAGGGGTGCCGTATATTGATCTTAATATTTTTCCCATTGATACGGAAAGTGTTTTTTTAATTAAAGAAGAAAAATCCAGAAAATTGCAGTTGGGAGTTTTTTATAAAAAAGAGAAAAATGTAAGGATAGCCAGTATTCATCCGGAAGAGGCAACGGTTAAAAAATTTATTAAAGAATTGGAAAAGGAGGAAGGTTATCACATTGAAATTTTTTTAGTGTCTAAAACTTCCTTAAATCGTTTATTGGAATTTTATAAAAAGCACAGTCTATCAGAAACTTTTGATTATTTCAGAATGAATTTGACAGGAGAAGATTTGGATGATTTTGAGAAAGGAGTAAAGAATATTATTGATTTAAAGAAAAGGATTAAAGAAATGCCGGTTACTCAGATATTGAATATAATTTTTGCCGGGGCTTTAAAATTGGGAGCTTCTGATATTCACACAGAACCTCAAAAAAATGGAACAGTTCGTTTACGCTATCGTATTGACGGAGTATTGCAAACGGTAACGGAATTTCCTATTTCTGTTTATCCATCAATTATTTCTCGCATTAAAGTTTTAAGTAAAATGCTTTTAAATGTGAGGGATATTGCTCAAGATGGTCGCTTTTCAATTAAATCGGAAGATAAGAGTGAAGTGGATTTGAGAGTCTCGATTATTCCCGGTAATTTTGGTGAAGCTTTAGTTGTTCGTTTACTTAACCAAGATATTTCAAAATTAAACATTAAAACTATCGGGATAACCGGTCTCAATAAAGAGTGGTTGTTAAGTGAATCAGAAAAAAAACAAGGGATGATTATCAATTCCGGACCGACGGGAAGTGGAAAAACCACCACTCTTTACGCCATTATTAACAGAATCAATTCACCGGACAAAAAAATTATCAGTATTGAAAATCCGATTGAATATCAAGTGCCGGGGGTGAGTCAAACTCAAGTGGAAGACAAAAGAGGATACACTTTTGAGAGTGGATTAAGAGCCGTGGTGCGACAAGATCCGGATGTAATTCTCTTGGGGGAAATTCGTGATAGTGAAACGGCAGAAGCGGCTTTGCACGCTTCATTAACCGGTCATTTAGTATTAACCACAGTACATGCTAATTCCAGTGCGGGAGTAATTGGGCGTTTAACTGATCTGGGAATTAAACCGGCGTTAATTGCTCCGGCGGTAAATGTGTTAATTGCTCAACGTTTAGTGCGAAGACTTTGTTCTAAGTGTAAAGAAAAATATGTTCCGGCTAAGGAAACAGCTGATATGTTAAAAAAAATGCTTTCGCTTATTTCTCCCAAGGCCAAAGTTGAAGTGCCGAAAACCATTGAATACCTCTGGCGAGCCAAAGGTTGTGTGCATTGTCGAGGCTTAGGTTATAAAGGGCGGGTAGGTATTTTTGAAGTGATGAAAATTAATGATGAAGTCCAAAAAATGATTGAAGCTATGGCAACGGAAAATGAAATTAGAGCGGCTGCTTTGGAAAATGGTATGATAACCTATGAGCAAGATGGAATTATTAAAGCCATTAACGGAGAAACTTCTCTGGAAGAAATTCAAAGAGTGGTAGGGCGGGGAGAATATTTGCTGGATTTATATGAAAAGATTATTATCCAATCTTTAGCCAGAGGGATATTAATTGAAAGAGAAATTGTTGAGCAGGCGGAAAAAATAAAAGGGGATTATAAACAGTTAGCGAAATGGTTAAAAAAAGTTTCAACTTTAGATGCAATTAAATATGTTTTAGCCACTGCTTTATCCATGAAAGCGGGGGATATTCACATTGAACCGGGAGAAAAAGAATTTAAAATTCGCTATCGGATTGACGGAATATTACACAACATTGTTAGCTTGCCGATGAATGAATTTTTAAATCTATTGGGGGAGGTTAAAAATTTAAGTGGATTTAAAACTCAATCACGACAGGGAGTCATTGATGGTCGTTTTAGAATACTCCTAGAGAAAATAAATAGTAAAGAGCATAAGAAAGTTGATGTGAGAGTGTCTATTATTTTGGGTGGGTTTGGTGATATTGTGGTTATGAGATTATTAAGTCAATCATCACAGGCCACCAAATTAGAAGAACTGTCATTGAATGAAATAAATCTTAAACTGTTGAAAAATAATATCTCTAAGCCCAATGGGATAGTGATAAATACCGGTCCGACGGGTAGTGGTAAAACCACAACGCTTTACAGTGCTTTAGCTTATTTAAATAAGCCGGAATTAAAAATTATTACGGTAGAAGATCCAATTGAATATCAAATAGATGGGATTATTCAAACTCAGGTGGTGGAAAAGGAGGATTACACTTTTGCTACGGCCATTCGGGCATTAATGCGTCAGAATCCGGATATTATTATGATTGGTGAGATTCGTGATAGAGATACGGCTCAAGCGGCTTACCAAGCTGCTTTAACCGGTCATTTAGTGCTTTCCACTTTACATACCAACAGTGCGGCCGGTTCGGTGCAACGTTTGATTAATATGGGATTAAGTATTTCAGATATATCTTCCGGTACTAATTGTTTTATTGCTCAACGTTTAGTGCGAAGACTTTGTCCAGTTTGTGCCAAAAAAATTAAGCCCACAGCTAAAGAGGCGGAAGAGATCAATAAAATATTAGAGACTATCTCACCTAAAAGCGGTTTAGCTGTTCCCAAGTTAACTCACATTTATCATCCTGTTGGGTGTAAAGAGTGTCATCAAATAGGTTATAAAGGGAGAGTGCCCATTGCTGAAATATTAGAAGTAAATCAAGCAATGGAAAGTTTTTTATCTACTCACCCCACCACCACTGAGTTACAAAAAAAGGCCATAGAAAACGGAATGATTAGTTTGGCTCAGGATGGTATCCTAAAAGTTTTAAGGGGGGAGACTTCATTAGCTGAAGTAGCCAGGGTGACCAGAGAAATAGATGTAGATAACGAAGAAAATATAGTGAAAGAAGTTATCGAGGAAAAATAGAGCAAAAAATGTAAGTATACTTATAACAAAAAACATCTTTTTAAGACAAAAGATGTTTTTTGTTGAGATACTTTTTCATTAAGCTGTAGACAATAGTCTTAAGCTAAAAGCCTAAGGTGGGAAGCAAATCCGAGAACAATTGTCGCCGAAGCCACAAGAGCCTTATTTTTAAGAGAAGTTCCCTGGAGTCAGAGCGCTCCTTGCCTACAACTTAATAAAAAAGTACAACTGAATATTGTAACAAATATAAATTATTTGTCAAGCTCTTGTACCCTAAGTTCAACAATTAATTGCAACGCTCTAAATAAATAGTTAATTATTCATTTATAAAAATAAAATAAATGACTAGTCGATCACCAGGATAGGTAAGTTTTTATCGAAATTAAGTTAATATCAATTTTTTTATTAAAGAATAATAGTCACATTATTATCTTTGATATGGCATTCACTGCGAGTTATTTCAACATTTATTTTTTTATGGTTTTTTTTAACTAAAATAACTTGTCCCGTTTTTAGTAAAACAAAAGTTTCTGCGTGTTGACGCAAAATCTCCATTTCTCCTTGATAAGCGGGAAGTTTAATACTAATCAAATTTTTATAAACATTCGTTTTTTGAGGGGAAACTATTTGGCATTGAATTGTTTTCATTGGTTTATTTCATCAATGATTCCTATCATATAAAATTTATCCAAAGGAATATGATCTAATTCTCCGTTAATAATTTTTTCACAACCGGCTAGAGTTTTTTTTAGTGGTACATAAGACCCTTTCTTGTTGCTGAAATTTTTTGCCACGAAAAGTGGCTGAGTTAAGAACCTTTGTAAACGTTCAGCTCGTCTGGCAATTATTTTGTTTTCTTCTGATAGTTCTTCTATGCCTAGAATGGCAATGATATGAGAAAGTTCTTGGTATTGTTGAAAAATAGATTTAACCTCAGATGCAATTTTTAAGTGATAAGCACCAATTATCTCTTTATCGAGATTGATAGAATGAGAGTGCAAGATGTCTACAGCCGGATAAATTCCTTTTTCAGCAATAGCACGAGAAAGAACTACGGTAGAATCTAAATGAGAAAAAATAGAAACCACAGCTGGATCAGTTAAATCATCGGCGGGAACATAAACTGCTTGTAAAGAGGTTATTTTATGTTGGCTAGGACTATACATTTTTTCTTGCAATAAAGCTAAGTCTTTATCTAGGGTAGATTGATAACCTAATTCTGAAGGAACTTTTCCTAAAATAGTACCTAATTCCATACCGGCCATAGCATAACGAAAAACATTATCAATAAATAAAAAAGTTTCTTTGGCTAATTTTTGACTGAGAAAACGAGCCGCCGTGACAGCTGAGAGTCCTACCCTTGTTCTGACGCCGGGAGATTTATCCATTTCACCAAAATAAAGAGCGGTATTTTTTAAGACTCCAAGTTCCTTTAGCGTTAAATAAAGATCATTACCTTCGCGGATACGTTCTCCTATGCCGGCAAAAACAGCGTAACCAATATTTTTTAAGGCAATATTGTGGATTAATTCAGTGATAAGGATAGTTTTACCTACTCCGGCACCACCAAATAAACCAATTTTGTCACCCAAACGAAAAGGAGTTAATAAATCAATAACTTTGATACCCGTTTCCAGAATATTTTTTTGATTATAGATTTGAGTTATTTTCTTATCATAATCCTCATAAAGAGAAGTGGTTAATTGACCGGTAAATTTTTTATTGTCTATAGGTCGCCCAAATAAATCAAACATACGTCCTAATATTTTTTCGCTTAAAGCGACTGATATTTCTCTTGTTTGGCTACTGGCTTGAACTTTAGTTCCTCTTTCGACACCCTCCAAACTAGACAAAGCAATGGCTTTAGCCGTATGCCTATCTTTTTTTTCTATAACATCAAAATAGATATTTTTTTGATCGTTTACTAATAGAGTATGGATGGGAGGGACTGTTTTTTTAAAAATAATTTCTACAGCACCGCCTTTCAGAGAAATGATTGTCCCAATTATGTTTTTCATAGAGATAAATTAAGGATTTTATGAGCGGTAAAATTTTCTAACTGACGTTGAGTAACTGTAAGTCTCCTATTTTTACGATATTTAAAGGTAATTTTCTTTATAAGTTTATCCGTGGTATTGGCGGCATGCTCCATCGAAATGGTACGAGAAGAAAGTTCAGATAGTTTGGTTTCTAAAATAATTTGAAAAAAAAGAGCATGAATATATTTACGAAGCAAACGATCAAAAATCTTTTTTTTACTTTGTTCAAAGACGGGTAAACCAACTGATTCCGTGGAAGTAAGTAAATCAAATTTAAATGGAATAAAAGAAGTAAGCTTGGGACGTTGATCAGCTAAGGAGTAAAATTGAGGATAAATAATATCAATGGTGTTAAAATTTTCTTGGTTAAGCTGAGCGAAGATATCCCTGATAATTTTTTCTGTTCTTAATTGAGCCGGTAATGACCATTGTTCTTTTACGGGATTTGAAAAAAAAGTATCGATTGGAATATTAAGTTTATTTAATTTATTTTTTCCTTTCTGACCGATAACAATAATAGTGTTATAGGAGGCTCTGTTTTTTGAAAATTTTTCAATTATTTCCTGCCAAAGTCCTCCCACCAATCCTTTTTCTCCAGTTACTAAAATTAAAGCCTTTTTTTCATTTTTAGGAAATCGCAACAATGGATGATTATTATTTTTATAAAAAATAATCAAGCGTGCTAATAGGCGAGTTATATTTTCAGTATAACTTTTAGCTTGAACAACCTTGTTTTCCAGAGAACGAGTGGCTGTAGCTGAAATTTTTTCTATTATTTTAACTGTTTCTCCCACATCACTAATTCCATTGATTGAATTTTTATATTGTTTATAGGTTGACATATAAATGATTATTGAGAAATAAATTTATTGCGAAACTTTTCTACTAATTGGGCGATTGAGTTTTTGATTGTTTTATCAAAAATTCCTTTTTGCAAAGCAGAAGTTATCTTTGGGAAATCATTGCGCAGTAGTGCTAATATATTTTTTTCTATTTCATTCCATCTAGATTCTTTTATTCCGTCAAAATAACCATGTTCTACTGCATAAAATAAGACTAATTGTTCCATCCATGAAACAAAAGTGTGTTTTTCCTGTTTAAGTAAAGCCAAAATAATATTTCCCCGTTGGATTTTTTTCTGAGCATCTTGACTAAAAATCGTTTCTAAGCGAGTAAGTTTTTCCAGTTCTTTATGTTGTGAAATTGCCAGACGAATTCCTCCCACCACTTCTTTTAATAAGGATGGTTGTGCCTGAGAACCTACACGAGAAACGGATAGGCCCACATTGACGGCAGGTAAGAATCCATCCTGAAAAAGGTTTTCCTCTAAATAAATTTGACCATCAGTGATAGATATTAAATTAGTGGCGATAAAAGAAGTTATGTCTCCTTCCTGTGTTTCCACGATAGGCAAAGCGGTCAGGGAGCCACCTCCTTGAG
>CAYMNT010000021.1:0-10289 GCA_964391875.1 uncultured Bdellovibrionales bacterium | reverse complement strand
GCGACATGGCCGCGGGCGCCTCTTTTATACCAACGAGCGCCATGGCGATGACGCCGATGATTGTTAAGATTATCGCCTTTGCCAACGCTTTTTTCTCTGTGGTTTTCATTTTTCCATCTCTCTTTTTTTTGTTTTCAAAAAACATCCCAGCAATCCCGTATTGCTGAGAATGTTTCAATATAACACACTTAGAATTATTTGTCAAAGATAGTTTTTTTCTTTTAAATTTGTCTTCAATAATAAATTCTGCTTTAATGGGAGTATTCAGTTGAGCATCTAAGAGGAGAATCTAAAAAATAATTAACTATGATTAGTGACTAGTCATTAACAATGAAAATTGGAATTAACGCATCATTTATCAGAAAACCGGATAGTGGAATGGGACAAGTCTCAATTAATTTTTTGCGTAATTTAATCAAAGAAGAATCCAAGGGAGGGAAAAAACAGCTTAAGGCACACCAAGTGTTTTTATACTTGGAAGAGGATATTGATTGGGAGTTACCAAAAAATTTTAAAAAGAGAGTTTTTTTACCCGGTTTTTATCGACGAGATGATTTAATCAGAAAAATTATTTGGGAAAAATTTTTATTACCACGGCGAGTGAAAATGGATAATTGCCAAGTTTTTTTCAGTCTCTATCAATCAGCGACTATTTTCAAAAAAATTAAACACTTAATGTTGGTCCATGATACAATTTGGAAAATTTTTCCGGAGTATTTGAATAACAGCAGAAAAAAAATCTATTATTGGTTGGTTGACCGAGCCATCAAAAAAGTTGATAAAATTATGACTGTTTCTGAAAATTCAAAACAAGATATTATTAAGTATTTTCAAATAACAGCCGAAAAAATAAAAGTTAACTATATTGATTGTAGTAACATTTTTAAAAATCCAGGCAAAGAAAGTGCGGAGCAAATCAGGAAAGCGGTGGCACTTAAACGGAGAAAAATGGGAGAAAAAATAGTAGCTAAGCAGAGGGGAATAAAATTACCCCAGTCTTATATTTTTTATGTGGGGGGTTTTGATAAGAGAAAAAATGTAGCCAGATTAATTCAGGCTTACGGTCTTTTGTGGCAAGCAAGGAAAAAAATAACGGGAAAATTTCCTCATTTGGTAATTGCCGGAAAATTTTATCCGCAGTTAATTCCATTGATAACCGACTTACCCAAAGAGATTAAAAAAGTTCAAAAAAAGTATGCCTTACCGGAAGAAATGATAAAATTAATTGACTATGTGGAAGAAGAAGAGTTACCTCGCTTATATCGCAAAGCGAAATTATTTTGTTATCCTTCTTTATATGAAGGGTTTGGGCTACCCCCTTTACAAGCACAAAATATGGGTTGTCCGGTGGTGGCTTCCAACAGTTCTTCGTTGAAAGAGATATTAAAAACGGGAAGTGTTTTAAAAATTAATCCAAAAAGCAAAAAAGACATTTATCAAGCAATGGAAAAGGTTTTGACAAATAATGAGCTAAAAGATAAACTGGTTGAGTGGGGAAAAATAAATGCGCAAAGATTTTCTTGGGATAGTTTTACGGAAACTTTTTTAAAAAACATTATTTAAAACAAAATAAAAATATGAATTTAACGCTGGAGCAAAATACTGACATCAAGAAAACAAAAAAAATGAGATGGTTGGTGGGAATAATTTTATTAGCTTTGTTGGCTTGGGTCGGTTGGCATAAAATTGAAAAGGAGGCTTTTTTTGTTTCTGCGGGACAGAGTAATCTGCCGGTAGAATTTAAAGTGTTGAAAGGAGAAGGTTCCACCGAGGTGGGAGAAAATCTTCAGCGAGCAAATTTAATTAAGCACCGATATTATTTTTATTATTATGTATGGAAGACCAAAACCGACAGTCGATTGCAAGCCGGTGTTTATGAATTGGCTCCCAATATGACCATTCCCGAATTAGTGGAAAAAATGATAGGAGGGAAAATTAAAACAGAAAAACGTCGCTTAACCGTACCGGAAGGATTTAGCAATAAAAAAATTATTCAACTCTTAACCAAACATTATCCGAAAATTGCTCCCGATTTTAAACGAGTGGTTAATTGTCGTTGTTTAAATCAAGCAAATTGTGCTTGCGATGTTTTTAAGGGGAAATATGATTTTTTAACCGCTCTACCGGAAGGAATGGATATGGAAGGTTATCTTTTTCCCGATACTTATTTTTTAAATAAAAAAGAAACCGGAGTTACTTTGGCGGGTAAATTTTTAGATAATTTTCAGAAAAAAATTGCTGAGTTTCAAGGTGATATTTCTCAAGATAAATTAAATTTACATCAACTCATCACCTTGGCTTCACTGGTTGAAAGAGAGGTGAAAACCGACAAAGATAGAAAAATTGTAGCCGGTATTTTCCGCCAACGGTTACTTGATGATCATCCCTTGCAGAGTTGCGCCACCCTGGCTTATGTTTTAGGAGAGGACAAATTAAAATTTTCTTTAAAAGATATTGAAGTTGATTCCGTCTATAATACCTATAAATATCCGGGATTACCTCCGGGACCTATTGCCAATCCCGGTTTGGAAGCTATCCGCGCTACGCTTCATCCTCAAACGACCGATTATTATTTTTTCTTATCTGATCCTAAAACGGGAGAAATAATTTATGCTCGAACAAACGAGGAACATATCATCAACAAAGCTAAATACGGTTTATAATGTATTGAAGCACGGCTTGATGGCAAGAAGACTTCATTTTGTTTGGTTAGATTAAAAATGGTGCGTAGCAACAAACCCATAAATTATTTTTTATGTTATCAAATTTTTTCCGTTTTTTTCATTTTGATTTTTGGTCCTTTATTGCGATGGTGTTTTTGTTGGCCTTTAGTTTAACGGCCATTTATTCGCTTTCCTTGGAGGCGGATAAAGCCGGTTTTTCAAATTTTGAAAAACAATCAATTTTTATCTCATTGGGTTTATTGTTCTTCTTTATTTTTAGCTATATTGATTATCATTTATGGAGAAATTGGAGCGGAGGACTTTATCTATTGGGAATAATTTTACTTTTCTTGGTTTTATTATTGGGAAAAGATATTCGAGGAACTTCCGGTTGGTTTAGGTTAGGGCCTTTTAATTTTCAACCGGTGGAGTTAATGAAAATCTTTTTGATTTTTGGTTTAGCTAATTTTTTTTCTCGTCAGGCGGAAGGAAGACTCAGTTTGAGAACGGTATTAATCAGCGCCGGCTATGTGGGGTTACCGATTTTTTTGGTATTATTACAACCGGACTTGGGTTCGGCTACGGTTTTGGGAGTGATTTGGTTGGGACTTTTGGTTTTAGCCAGAATTAAATGGAGACATTTTTTAGCTATTTTAATGTTGGTGGTTTTAGTAAGTTTCTCCAGTTATAGCTGGGTGTTAAAAGATTATCAAAAAGAACGGGTGCAATCATTTTTACATCCGCAAAGAGATCCCTTGGGCAGTGGCTATAATGTGTTACAATCCATTGTGGCCATTGGCTCGGGAGGGCTAAGCGGTAAAGGATTGGGACAAGGTTCACAGAGTCAACTGAATTTTTTACCGGAAAAGCATAATGATTTTATTTTTGCCTCCATGGCGGAAGAAAGTGGTTTAATTGGAGTCAGCTTTATTTTGGGATTGATTATTTTAATGCTCTGGAGAATAAAGAGAGCGATGGATTTGGCAAAAGATAATTTTGGTAAATTATTGGCGGGAGGAGTTTTGGTCTTATTGTTTTTTCAAACCATATCCAATATGGGAATGAATTTGGGGTTAATTCCGGTTACCGGATTATCTTTACCCCTACTAAGTTATGGCGGGAGCTTCCTATTGATTACTTTGATTAGTTTGGGCATAGTGCAAAATATTTGGAAGAAAGCGGTTTAAAATAGGTTATAATTAAGCTTGATGAAATGTTAAATTTAAAAAATACTATGATTAAAAGAAAAAAAACAAAAGTAATTAAAATTGGATCACTCAAAATGGGAGGAAAAAATCCTATTTTGGTGCAGTCAATGACTAACACTGATACGCGAGATGTTAATAAAACGGTAGCCCAAATAAAGCAATTAGAAAAAGTGGGATGCGAGTTGGTGCGAATAGCAGTACCGGATATGCAAGCGGCCAAATCAATTGCCCAAATAAAAAAAAGCATAAATATTCCTTTGGTGGCGGATATTCATTTTATTGCCGACTTGGCTTTGGAGGCCGTTGCTCAAGGGATTGATAAATTAAGAATTAATCCGGGGAATATCCAATCAAGAGAAAAACTTAAAGCGATGGTTGAAGCTTGCAAAAAGAAAAAAATTCCCATGCGTATCGGTATTAATGGTGGGTCAATAGAAAAAGAAATACTTAAAAAATATAAAGGAAAGGTAACAGCCGAGGGGATGGTGGAATCAGCCTTGAAACATATTAAGATCTTGGAAAAATTAAATTTCAAGGATATGGCCATTTCTCTTAAGGCTTCAGACATTGATCGAACTATTCGGGCTTATAAAATTTTATCTGACAAAGTTGATTATCCGCTTCATTTGGGAGTAACTCATGCGGGAACGAAATTCAGAGGAACCATCGTTTCTTCTATCGGCATTGGAACATTATTATATCAAGGTATCGGAGACACGCTACGAGTTTCTTTAACAGATAATCCGATAGAAGAAATACCGGTAGCTTGGGAAATTTTAAAAAGCTTGGAACTTCGTCAACGAGGTCCAACCATTGTTAGTTGTCCCGGTTGCGGACGAGTAGAAGTGGATTTGGTGGCGGTGGCAAAAAAGGTGGAAAATTTAGTTAAAAAATTTCCCCATTTACCACCTATTAATATTTCGGTAATGGGTTGTGTGGTCAATGGCCCGGGAGAGGCTCAGGAATCTGATTTGGCGGTAGTTATGGGAAGAAAGGCGGGACTAATTTATAAAAAAGGAAAAATTATTAAAAAAGTTTCTGATAAAGAGGTATTGAAAGAATTAGAAAAAGAGTTAATTCAAATAACCAATGATTGAGTCGTTTAAATTTTTTTAGTCATAAAAATCAAAGATAAATTTTTGACGAAATAATATATTATCAGTATACTGGTGGAATTATTAAGTAAATGATTGAGATGAAGTAAAATAAGCAGTAAGCGTAGCTAAGCATTAAGCAATGAAAACCAAAAAAAATATTATTGTGGCTTCTCATGCCGGGTTTTGTTTCGGAGTTAATCGAGCGATAGAAATGGCTCAGCGTAATTTAAAAAAAAATGAAAAAATCTATAGCTTGGGCTCTCTAATTCATAATCCGCAAACAGTTAAGCTTCTTGAGGAACAAGGATTAAAAGTAACAAAAGATCAAAAGGAAATACCTCCTCAAGCGGTGGTCTTAGTTAGGGCGCATGGAATAACCAAGGAAGTGGAGGAAGCCTTAATAAAAAAAAAGACAAAGATTATTGACGCCACTTGTCCTTTTGTCAAAAGCGCTCAAAGGATTGCGGAAAATCTTAAAGAAGATAGATATCAGGTGATAATTTTTGGTGACGCTCAACATGCTGAAGTAATAGGTTTGAAATCTTATGGAGGACCAAAAACAATAATTTTAGAGGATGTAAATCAAGCTAAGTCACTGAATTTTTTTGGAAAAATCGGTTTGTTGAGTCAGACTACCCAGAAATTTAATCAATTTAACAAGGTAGCTACTGAATTACTTAAACATACCAACGAATTGATAATAAGAAATACCATTTGTTCGGATACGGCTACCAAACAAAAAGAAATAAAAAAAATTGCCTCCATGGTTGAAGTAATGATAATTGTGGGTGGAAAAGAATCAAGTAATACCAAAAAACTTTTTCAATTAAGTTTGGAGAAATGCGCTAAAAGTTATCACATAGAAACTGAGCAAGAACTTAAATCGGAATGGTTTAAAGAAATAAAAAAAATTGGGGTAGGAGCCGGAGCCTCCACTCCCCAAACAATTATTGAAGCGGTAACGGAAAAAATAACCGAGTTAAGTTAGTAAAAATAAACAGTCAAGAAACATAAATATTTAATTTTTTATTAAGTCAAATCATTGGATTGAATATTGTTGCTTATTGACTTTGGTATTAAATGTTGTTACACTCTAAAAACAATGAAAACCATAGAAACATTAATTTATTGTCCGGCTTGTAAGAAAAAACATACCTTGGATAATATAAAAACAGTAGGTAAGAGAAATAATTCAACCCTAATTCATGCTTGCTGTTCAGCTTGCGGGATGTCATCTTTGGCATTATTGGCAAGAGCGGAAGAGGGGAAAAATCTTTTGGTTATGGGGATGCCCACAGATCTTACCTATGACGAAACAGCCAAACTTTTTAGGAGTAATCCTATTAACGCGGATGAAGTGTTGGATATCTATGAGAAAATTAATCATTATTAAAAAATATGACAGAGATAAAACTTAAAGTAGCAATCAGAGAAAAGGCAAGAAGAAAAAAGGAGAATTATATTCCGGCTATTTTATATGGTAAAGAGGAACAAAACAAAATGTTTTGGTTGAATAGTTTGGAATTTGAAAAAGTTTATCGGGTAGCGGGAGAAAGCACCTTAATTGATTTATTCGTAGAGGGGGAAGAGCAAAAACCAAGTAAAGTTTTGATTAATGATCTTCAAGTTGAGCCGGTTTCCGGAAGAATCATCCATGTAGATTTTTATCAAGTCAATATGAAAGAAAAATTACAAGCAGGAGTGGAGTTGAAGTTTGTGGGAGAAGCTCCGGCAGTCAAGGAATTGGGAGGTGTGTTGATTAAGAATATTGATACGGTTGAAGTGCGATGTTTGCCGGCTGATTTACCGCGAGAAATAGAAATAAATATCAGTAGCTTAGTGACTTTTAACGATTATATTTACGCTAAAGATATTCCTTTGGATAAAAATGTTGAAATTGATTTAAATCCGGATACCGTTATTGCGATGGTAACTCCTCCTCGCTCCAAGGAAGAATTGGAAGATTTGGAAAAAGAAGTGGAAGGTGATATTTCTCAGGTAGAAGGAATGGAAGAAAAAACGGAAGAGGGTGAAGCAGAAGAAGGAAGCGAGGAAGTAAAAGGAGATAAAAATGAAGAAGCTCAAGGAGAAGAAAAGGTTTCCGCTGAAAAAAAATAACGCTCAAAAAAAACGTAAGTCAAGTTGTTTAATTGAAAAAAATAAATAAAAAAATAAAATTAATCAAAGATAATAGTTTTAAAATTGTTTTGTGGACAGGTGCTTTTTTAGCGTTTATTTTTTTACCATCAAAAGGATTAGCGGTATTATCCAATGGAGAAAACACGGAAAATAAATCAACAGTGGAAAATCAAGTTGACCAAGCTAAAGCGGATGAAGCAGAAGACAAAATCGATAATTGGCAAGATAAAATAAAAGATGTAAAGAAAGACAAAGAAAAAGAAGTGAAAAAGAAATTGCAAATTTCATCGGAAATAGGAGCCATTAATCAAAATATTGCCGTGGTTCAAAATGAGTTAAAAAAGACGGATAAAGAAATTGAAGAAATTAAGAAAGAATTAAAAGCCAAGAATGATTTAATTGATAAACAGAAAGAGTCTTTACGTCAAATTATTAGAAGAATGAATCAATTGAATTTGGAAAGCGGATTGATTTTAATGGAGAAAAAACAGAACTGGGGAGAATTTTTTATGTTGAATGATAATCTGGAACAAATGGAAGAAAAGCTTTTTCAAGTAATAGAAAGGATTAAAAAAGATAAAGAAGAAAGAGAGGCGGAAGTGAAAAAATATGAAGAAGTTTATCAAATTAAAGAAGACCAAAAAGGATTTCTTCAAAGTGAAAAAAATAAAAAAAGTTATGTGCTTAATAAAACGCAAAATAAAATAAATATTCACGAAGCGACCATTGCCAAATTACAAGCAAAAATAGCTAAATTGCAAGCTGAATTCGCTTCTCTTTTAGGTAAGGGCTATGATACGGAAGACATTAAACAAGCGGTTAAGTTTGCAGCGGGAGCAACCGGCATCAGAAAGAATTTCTTAATGGGGATGTTGGTGGTGGAATCCGGTTTGGGACGTTATACCGGTAGTTGCAATTACAAAGAGAGTAAGATGAACAAACATCGCAAGGAAGTTTTTAGAAAGATTTGTAAAAAATTAGGATACAATTATAAAAAGAAAAAACTTTCTTGTCCGCCGAAAAACTACAAAGGAACCGGAGGGGCCATGGGTGTTGCTCAATTTATGCCGGACACTTGGAGTGCTTATGAGAATCAAATAGCTTCTCGCACCGGTCATCATCCACCGGATCCGTGGAATTTAGTTGATGGGGTAACCGCTATGGCTTCCAAATTGGCCAGAGATGGAGCTACTTCAAAAAAAGGAGAATGTCAGGCGGCCAAAAGATACCTGGGAGGGTCGCATCAATGGTATTGTGATAAGGTGCTTTACTGGGCGGAGAATTATGAACAACTATTGTAAAAAATAAAATAAAAATAATTTAAACCACCTAAAATGTTTTAAATATTTTAGGAGGCTATTGATTGTTTTTAGAAAAAGGGTTAGAATTGGAAGCGTGTTTTTTAATGTATAAATAATAAAATTATTTCTAAATAAGTATTGAATTGAGTTTTTTAATTTAGAAATAAATTTAATAAAAAAATGAAAAAAATAGTTATTGGGTTGGTGGGGGAAACCGGTAGTGGAAAGGACACGGTGGCTGATTATCTTGAGAAAGAATATGATGCTAAATTGATGCGTTTTGCTGATCCCATTAAAGATACCTTATCAATTTATTTTGACAAATTATCCAAAGAAGACCAAGCTTGGCTTTATAGTGTTTTCAAGGATCGTTTTGGTGCCAATATTCTTTCTCGAGCGATGAGAAAGAAAGTTCAGGATTCCAAGGATAAATTAATAATTATCAACGGTGTGCGAATGCCTTCTGATTACGAATTTATCAGAGAATTTGATAATTCTAAAATACTTTACATTACCGCTTCAGAAAGAACTCGTTGGCAACGAGTAACCGGTCGCGGAGAAAAGAGTGATGACGATATTCCTTTTGAAGCTTTTCAAGCTTTAGATAAAAAAGAAACGGAAACCCATGTTTCGGAAATAGGAGTAAAAGCTGACCGAACGATTAACAATGAAAAAGATCTAGCTTATCTTTTAGGTGAGGTGGATAAATTTATGGCAGAATTGGGGATAAAAAAGAAGAAAAATAAAGATAGCCAGAAAAAAAGATTGGAAAGTGGAGGAAGAATGGTTTAAGAAAATTAAAATTTAGAATGAATTGAACATAAAACAAACGCTTCTTAGAAAGAAGCGTTTGTTTGCTTTTGGAATAGTTATCTGATAAACTGTAAAGATAAAGATGTAATTATTTTTAAAAAAAAGAAAAAATGACTGGAAAGCGGAGGAAGAATCGTTAAGGAAATGATTTTAGATTTTAAATTTTACAAACACAAAAAGAGGGGGAAGCCTCTCTTTTTGTTTGGGCGAGGATGTGGTATTATGAAAATAATTGAAACTAATTTTTAAAAAAAGAATATGATACTTTCAGATAGAGATATCATCAAAGAAGTTAGAAAAGGGGGGATTATTGTAAAACCGTTTAATAGAAAAATGGTTCAGCCGGCCAGTGTTGATTTAAGGTTGGATAAAGAGTTTATGTTTTTTGATAAGAGGGGGCATTATGTCATAGATGTGAAAAAGCCAGCTAAAAATTTAATGACAAAAGTAACAATCAAAAAAAGTAAACCTTTAATTTTACATCCAGGTAGTTTTGTTTTGGCGTTGATTTACGAAGAGACGGGAGTATCTGATGAGTTTGTGGCCAGACTGGAAGGGAAAAGCTCCTTGGGGAGGTTAGGATTAATTGTTCATACCACAGCTGGTTTTTTGGACCCGGGAAATTCCTTAAAAATGACTTTGGAACTTTTTAATGCCGGTTCTTTGCCTTTGAAACTTTATTACAAAATGCCCATTGCTCAAATGGCCTTCGAGAAACTATCTTCACCTTGCTTGCGACCCTATGGAAGCAAAGAATTAAATAGTAAATATTATGGCGATAAAAATGTAAAATCGTCGGATATGCATAAAAACTTTTAGAAATAAGTTTATTTAAAGATGAGTTATTTGTGATTACTGAGTTGAGAAAAAATTTATATGGTCCTAATAAAACATTTTTCTTATGGATGAGTTTAAAAAAAATATGGATTTAAAGAAAATAAAAAGACTATTACTTTTCATAAAAATAGAAGAATGTTTTGTATTTATGAAAATAAATTATTTATTGCAAAAGTAAATTTACCATATTCTCACGCGGTGTGGTTTAAAAAAATGGTTGGATTTCAAGAA
>CAYMNT010000020.1:0-10566 GCA_964391875.1 uncultured Bdellovibrionales bacterium | reverse complement strand
GCAAAGACAAAGTCGGCAATAAATTTTTGAGCAACCATTAAAGCTAAAGCATTGGAAGCGATTAAAATAAAGAGCATAAATAATCTTTTCATAAGTTTTTTTTAATAAATTAACTTTTTAAAATATAACAAGAATTAGTTATTTGGTCAATAAAAAAATAAACATTATTTAAATTTCATTTAGGAGTCTAATTTTAAGAATAAAGTATTTATTTATAAGATAGAGTGTTATGATCCAACTCCACTTCTATTTTTAATAATAGATTACTTTAGTGAATAGATTTTTTCTTAAAAAATAACCTCTAACATACCAGAAAATAAAAGTGGGACCGGGTTGGGTCACTTAATTAAGATTGGAAATAGTATGTAGGGTAATTAGCTTGACATAGAGCTTAAAATGTGATACATTTAAATGAATTTTATAATTAAGTTAACAATGAAATCTATTTTTAAAAAAATCGTTATTTTGTTAGTGGTGCTAATGGTGTTTGCTTCAGCTGCGCTTTTGGGTATCTGGCAAAGATTCTACAACGAAACACCCGGGGCCAAAGAGCTTTTAGCTTACCATCCGGCAGAAACTTCAGTTATTTATGATCGCACCGGTAAGCATAAACTTTACGAAGTGCATGGATTGGAAAATAGAAAAATATTGGATTATGAAGAGATTCCCCAGGTGGTTCGTTTGGCTACTTTGGCGGCGGAGGACAACCATTTTTATTATCATCGAGGGTTTGATTTGTCTTCCATCGCCCGAGCGATTTTATCAGATTTAAAAGCACGAGATTACGAGCAAGGAGCTTCTACCATTACGCAACAATTAGCGCGGAATATTTTTTTGTCACGAGAAAGAACTTGGAAACGTAAAATTAAAGAATTGGCCATTGCCATAAAAATAGAAAAGGAATTTTCTAAAAAAGAAATTCTTAATTTGTATTTAAATCAAATATCTTATGGAGCGGATATTTATGGCATAGAAGCGGCTGCCCAAAATTTTTTTCATAAACCAGCCAAGGAACTTTCTTTGGGAGAAGCGGCGACTTTGGCTTCTTTGCCTAAAGCGACAACTTTTTATTCTCCTTACGGACTAAACAAAGATAAACTCCTTAAACGTCAGCGTTATATATTGGACCGAATGGAAACTTTAGGTTGGGCGGAGAAAAAAGCGGTGGCGATAGCTAAGTCAAAACCAATTGAAGTTTATCGTCCCAAGACCGTGATGCAAGCTCCTCATTTTGTTTTTTATGTTTTGGATGTATTGAAAAAAGAATATGGGGAAAGACTTATTTACCAAGGAGGATTAAAAATTTATACGTCACTGGATTATTCTTTACAAAAGAAAGCGGAGAGTTTGGTGGCTGAGGCGGTGGCTAAAAATAAGCTTCGTTATGGAGCGGAAAATTCCGCTTTAGTGGCACTTAATCCAAAAACAGGGGAAGTATTGGCGATGGTTGGTTCGGCTGATTATTATTCCGATGAAATTGATGGGGAAGTTAATGTGGCTTTAAGTAAGCGTCAACCGGGAAGTGCTTTTAAACCGATTGCTTATGCCAAAGCTTTTGAAAAAGGGTTACAACCGGAAACACTTTTATTTGATGTACCCACTGATTTTGGTCCGGATGGTTCGGGAAAAAATTATCGTCCCAATAATTACAATGGTAAATTTAGAGGGCTGGTTTCACTGAAACAAGCCTTGGCTATGTCACTTAATATTCCGGCAGTGAAAGTGCTTTATTTGGCCGGTATTCCTGAAACCATTGAACTGGCAGAACGTTTAGGAATTACCACTTTAACTCGTAAAAATATTTACGGTTTATCTTTGGTGTTAGGAGGGGGAGAAGTTAATTTACTTGAATTAACCGGGGCTTATGCGGTTTTTGCCAATGATGGAAAAAGGGCAGAGATAGATCCGATTATTAGAGTGGTTAACCATCAAGGTAAAAATTTAGCTCATTTTAAAAACAAAGTAAGTCAAGTTATTGATCCGCAAGTGGCTCGAAAGATTAATAAAATACTTTCAGATAATAATTTACGAGTCCCTGTTTTCGGTAAAAATAATAGTTTATTTATTAAAGAATTTACAACGGCGGCTAAAACCGGAACGACTCAGGAATATAAGGATGCTTGGACGATTGGATATGCTCCGTCTTTGGCTGTAGGTGTTTGGAGTGGAAATAATGACAGTCATCCAATGAAAAATGGAGCAGCGGGGATTTATGTTTCTGCTCCTCTTTGGCAAAAATTTACCAGAGAAGCACTTAAGAAACTTAATGTACAAGAAAAATTTATCAATTATCAACCGGAGAAACCCTTTGTTGTCGAGGCGGATAAACATATTAAAAAATTAAAAAGAACGGTCTATTTTAATAAAAAAACCAGACGGGAAATATCTTTTAATGAGTCAATGCATTTGGCTCAAGATTTAGTGGAAAAGAAAATAGTTCCGGTTGATAAATTAAAAGGCTCAATTATCGGTGATAAAAGTATTCCCATTGAATTTTCTCAAAAATATGCTCAAGATAAAATGGTTAAGCGGTGGAGGACAACCGCCTTTGCTCACAAAAAAGCTAAAAAAAGTCATTCCGATAAAAAGAAAAAGAAAAAAAAGAAAAAGTAAGCACGGATAAACAATCAACGAAATAAAAAGATATTTGAAAATAGTTGTCTTATGGTGTAGACTGAAAATGAGCCTAGAAAAGAGCGCAATCATTAAATAAATCAATAAAATGGAAATTGTTTTATGGTTAGAAAAATTTAATCAAAACTTGAGTCAATGGGCTGTTTTCAGAGGATTTAAAATGATACTGGCTTTTTACTTGGTAATAATGGTATTGGCCATTATTCTGTTTTTATTGCGTTTAAGAGAAGGGGGATATTTTAATCAAATTATTTTTGGTGAAGAAATTAAGCCGGTGAAAGGTCGTTTTCGTAAAGACTGGGAAAAGAAGGTGTCTTCAAAGTTGAACACCAATCATCCAGATTTTTGGAAGGCCAGTGTTTTGGAAGCGGCTACCTTGTTAACTGAGGCCTTAAGATCGCTCGGTTATAGAGGGGAAACACTGAAGGAGCAATTAGCCGGATTAAATACTAATCATTTAGCTAATTTGGCAAGTTTAAAAAAAGCTAATGCCATAAAGAATAAAATAATTATAGAACAAGATTTTAAACTTTCTCAAGCGGAAGCGAAACAAGTAGTGGAGGTTTTTGGTGAAGCACTTAGATCAATGGAGGCGATTGACTAAATTTGTTTTAAAGGTAAATTAAAAAAATAAAAAACCCAAATGAAAAGTTATAATTTGGGAAAAACAGCGGAAAAGATAGCAGCCAATTATTTATTGGCACAACGATATAAGATATTGGAAGCTCATTATTATAATTCCCAAGGTTATCATTTGGGGGAGATAGATTTAATTGCTCAGGACAGTAAAACTAAACAAATAGTTTTTGTGGAAGTAAAAGCACGCAGAGTGAAGGGGCAAATAAATGAGTTAAACCAAGTTCTTCCGGAGGAAAATATTACTTTCAGTAAAATTAAGAAAATAATTAAAACAGCGGAACACTATTTACGGGAAAATGAAATGGTGGATAAAGCATGGAGAATTGACGGAATAGCGATTAGTTTAAATTTTGAAACGAGGAAATTAAGCATCAAACATTTGAAAAATATTAGATTGTGATTTGGGTCAATTTTTAAATAAAACGGGTAATTTGACAATAAAGATTTGCTAAAGTTAAATAATCAAGCTATGCTAAACAACCATTATTATATTTCAGAAAGATAATTCATTAAAACACTTTAAAGCTATGAAAAACTCGCTAGAAGAACTTTTTGGATCAAAAGAACGTTGGAGAATAATTAAAATGTTCTTGTTAAATGAGGGAGAAGTTTTTTCTCTGAAAGAAGTTATGCGTCGGACTAAGGTGAGGAGAGAGAAAGCTATACGGATTATTAATCAATTAGAGAAATCAAAATTATTATTAATTAGAAAAAAACAGGGTAAAAAATATTATGTGGTCAATGATAAATTTCCTTTCTTTAGTGAGTTGAAAAATTTAACCGTAAAGTCAAATATCTTTCCTCAGTGTTCCAGTCTTGGGAAAGTAAAAAATATGGGGGAAGTGAAATTAGCGGTAGTGACGGGAGTGTTTATTAATGAATCAAAGGTGAGAACAGATCTTTTAATTGTGGGCGACCATATTTCTAAAGCTAAAACCAATCATTTATTAGAAAGTCTGGAAGCGGAATTGGGAAGAGAAGTCAATTATTCAATTATGAGTTTAGAAGAATTTAAATATCGAGCAGATATGTTTGATAAATTTATAATGGAAATATTGGAAGCCCCTCATGAATTGTTGGTTAATAAAATTCCCGGAGTAATTTATCATCTTACCAGCGGGAAAAAGAAATAATAAATAAGTTATGGTGTTGGTTTCAGCTAAAGAGAAAAAAGAAAACAGTTTTTTGTCCAATAAAATAATCAACAGTTTACTGATTTTTTCCGGAGCATTATTTTTTATACTGGGAGGAGTTATCTTCTGGTTGGCCCGTTTTAAAAACGGTTTTTTGGTTTTACATTACAACGCTTTTCTGGGGATTGATTGGTTGATTGACTCAGCAGACAAAAAACAATATCATCAAATTTTTATTCCCTTACTAATCAGTGGAGGTATATTATTGTTTAATATCGCATTAATTCAATGGCGGCGGATTAATTTTTTGAAAAACATTATGTCATCAAAGGATAAGAAAAATAAAGCGGTGGTTGATTTGGAAAATTTTTTCATAAAACTTATATTAATTGCTAACTTAATGGTGCAAGGATTCTTTGTGATTTATGCAATTTCTTTAATATTAATTAATAATTAGAGTGATGGTAATGGTAAAAAAAAGTGAAAATAAAATTAAATGGAGATATCCTAATCCTAGAACTAAAGACCCTAAAGAACATCGTTTGCAAAGAATATTGGAAATTATTCCGGGAGCATTAACTTGGACAACTTTTAGTGGAATGATTTTATGCTCTTGGTTATTTCCCATTGAGACGGCTTTTTTTATTATTGCTTATGATATTTATTGGGTTTATCGAGTAATCTACATCGCTACCTATTCAATTATCGGTTATCGTAAAATGGCTCGGTGGGAAAAAATAGATTGGCTATTTAGACTAAAAAAAATATTTCAAGGGGAAACTTTACTTGAGGAGTTAACTCGGGAAATTGCCGTTTTAGAAGAGGAAATTAAAAAAAGTGGTTTTATTAACAAAGAACGACAAGTCAAAAAACAAACATTAATAGAACGGAAAAATTTTCTTCGACGGGCCACCGTTGATTTACAAAATAGGAAAGAATTTCTTGATTGGAAGAGTATTTATCATGCCATTTTATTACCCAACGCCATAGAAGAAGCGGAAGTAATCGCTCCCGCATTGGAGGCTTTATATAAATCTAATTATCCCAGTGATAAAATTATTATTGTATTGGCTATGGAAGAACGAGAAGCTAAAGAAAAAAGAAACAAAAAAGAGAAAATATTAAAAGAAAAATATGGCGATAAATTTTTTGATTTTTTAGTGACGGTGCACAAAGTAGCCAAAGGAGAATTAAAATGTAAAGCGGCCAATACCACCTACGCCACTAAACAACTAAAGAAGTATTTAGCCAAAAAAAATATTCCCATAGAACGAGTATTATTGTCTAATTTTGATTGCGATGCTCAAGTTCATCCGGAATATTTGGCAGCTTTAACCTATGCCTTTGTTACCGAACCTAAGCGTTATCATCGTGCTTATCAGCCGATACCGGTTTTTAATAACAATATATGGGATACAATTGCGCCAGTAAGAATTTTAATGACAGGAGCTTCTTTTTGGCATATGATTAAGGTGATGCAACCGGAAATAATGGTGACTTTTTCTTCTCATACTGAACCCTTAAAAACTATCATTGATATGGGTTATTGGCCGGTTAACGTAATTTCAGAGGATTCTCTAGTTTACTGGAAAGGATTAGCTTATTTCAACGGTGACTATCAAGTAAAACCAATTCATTTACCGATTTCTATGGATGCTGTGCTGGGGAATAATTATTGGCACACCATTAAAAATCAGTATAAACAAAAACATCGTTGGGCTTATGGCATTGAAAATTTTCCCCTATTCACCAGAGCCTTTAGGAAAACAAAAATAAAATGGACGGAAAAATTAAAAAGAACTTTTATTTATGTGGAAGGTCATTATAGTTGGGCGGTAACTCCATTTATTTTAGCTTTTCTCGGTTGGTTGCCACTCATCTTTGGAGGAGAAAGGTTTAATGAGTCGGTTTTAGCTCATAATCTTCCCTACGTAACCAGATTTTTAATGACGATATCAATGTTGGGATTAGTGGTTTCAATGTTTATGTCATTTTTTCTTCTACCGCCGCGTCCTAAGAAATACAGTCGTTGGAAATATTTACCAATGTTTTTACAATGGTTTGTCGCTCCGTTTATTTTTATTGTTACCGCTATTCCGGCCGTGCATGCTCAAACACGATTGATGTTGGGCAAATATATGGGAGAATTTTGGGTGACGGAAAAAATAAACAAAAAATAATAATATGATTTTAAAAATAGTCAGCGGATTAGTGAAAAATAAACATTCCTTTTAAAATTAAATACTTAACCAATGTTTTTAAATAGATTAATTTATTTTTTTTCCGCTTTATTGATTAGTTTGTTTCTTACTAAAAGCTTGATTCGGTTTAAAGAAAAATCAAAGGAGAATAAAAAGAAATTAAATAGATTAGGCGGGGTGGGAATTGTACTAACATTTTTATTGATTATTTTTTTAATTCCAGAGCTTGAATTTACCAGGCAACTGAAAGGTTTATTGTGGGGAGCGGGTTTCATTTTATTTTTTGGTATTTGGGATGATTTTAAAAATTTTTCTTGGAAACCCCAATTGTTTTTTCAGCTAATATTAATACTGATATTGATTTTATCGGGATATTCAATTTTTTATTTATCTTCACCGACGGGTGGGATGATTAGAACGGATTTAGGTTTTTTCCAAATTTTAGGAAAAAATTTTTCATTGATGAGTATTACCCTAGTTTCTTTTTGGACTTTAGCCATCATCAATGCAGTTAGTTGGTCAGATGGAGTGGATGGATTATTGGGTATAATTGCCACCTTGGGAGCGACGGCTTTGTTTTTAGTAAGTCTTCAAGCAGAAGTAAATCAGCCGGCCATAGCCATTATCAGTTTGGTATTTTTAGGGAGTTTATTGGGATTTTGGTTTTTTAATTTTCCTCCGGCAAAAATTGAAGCGGGAACGGCAGGCAGTTATTTTGTTGGTTTTTTCTTAGCCACTATGGCAATTATTGCCGGAACAAAAATGGCGACAACCATGATGGTCTTAGCTTTACCACTGGTTGATTTTGTTTGGGTGATTGGAGCAAGAATAAAAAATAAACATCCGATTACCAAAAAAGATCAACGACATTTACACTATAAACTTCGGCGTTTAGGTTGGTCGGATAGAAAAATTATATTTATTTGGTCTATTTTTATTATGGCGATTATGGCGTTAACTTTTTTTGCCCCTAGACGAGTAGATAGATTGGTTATACTAATAGCGGAACTAAGTTTAATTACCGGTTTTATTTATTTTGTTAGCAAAAAAGAAAAGAGAAGAGTAAGCCATTAAAGCCTAATAAAGTAAGAAAAAAAATGAAAAGAAAAACAAAATTAATATGGGGCTTTATTTTATCAACACTATTGATTAGTGGATTTTATTTATTTATTTATCTTTCACCGGCAGAAGATTATTTATCAAAAAAAGATAATAAATTAGCAATGAAGCTGGCGGATAAAATAATTTTTGTTAGTGTAGCGAGCACTCCGGGAGAACGTTATCAAGGGTTAAGTGGTATGGAGAAGCTTAAAGAAAATGAAGGAAAATTATTTATTCATCAGCGCTTAGCTAAACATCAATATGTAATGAGAGGAATGATGTTTGATTTAGATTTTATTTTTATTAAGGATAATCAAGTAGTAGATATAATAGAAAAAATTCCAAAAGAATTTAAGGGAATTATTCAAGGAAAAAAGAGATATAATAAGATACTGGAAATGCCTTCCGGTTGGGTAAAAAAGAATAAAGTTAAAGTGGGTGATAAAATAAACTTGCCAAAAAAGGGAAGAATGTGGTATAATCTAAAAAAGTAGAAAATTAAGTTTTAACTGATTAGTTATTTTTCAGTTTTGATAATTTTAAATCAATTTTTAATAAAAAATAAATTAATTATTAATATAAATTTATGGAGACAATGTTATGGGGAGACGCCCTAGTTAATTCGTTGCAGAATATGTGGATAGAATTAGTCGCTTTTGTGCCAGGCTTTTTAGGAGCTATGCTGGTATTAATATTGGGATTAATTCTAGCCTCGGTTGTAAAAAAGATAATAGAAAAAACACTTCAATTTATGGGAGTGGATGTTTTAGTAAAGAAATTTGGTTTACTTAAACAAATGAGAAAGTTGGGAATCGAGATTAAATTTTCTCAAGTGGTTGGTTGGTTGGTAAAGTGGTTTATTATTGTTGCCGTATTATTGGCTGTGGCGGATATTTTAAATCTTACGGCGGTTTCTGATTTTTTACACCAGATTTTTATTTATATTCCTAATGTAATTGTGGCAGTAATCATTTTAGCTATTGGTCTAGTTTTGGGGGAAGTTTCTGTGAAAGTGGTAACTGAATCAGTAACGGCTTCGCACTTAATTAAAACCAGCAATGCAGAAATTTTATCAGCTTTAGCTAAATGGTCCATTGTTATTTTTGCGGTAATGGCAGCGATGGTTCAATTGGGAATTGCAGTGAGGTTAATCGAAATCACTTTTAGTGGATTAATTGCTATGTTGGCATTGGCGGGAGGATTAGCTTTTGGATTGGGAGGTAAAGACAAGGTGCGTGAATGGTTGGCTAATACGGAAGAACGTGAAAACGAGTAAAGGATTGGTTGTTATTTTGCTTTATTCAAAAAAGAAAACTCTCGGGGAGTTTTCTTTTTTTCCGAGGTATTTTTTTAAGTATTTTTTATCAAGTGACATTTATTATGAAGCTTCCCAAAGATGACCATAATTACATTTGGACTTTTCACGTTAAGGGCAAGCTGGTTCAGTATGGCATCGGTCCTAATTTAGTTAAGCGAATTATTCGTTATCCCGAGAGAAAAGAAGAGGGAATTGCAGAAAAAACTTTGGCGGTCATGAGAACCAAGGGAAAGAAAAAGAAACAAGAAGTTTGGGTGATGTATCAAAACACTAAAAATAAGAAGAAAATTATTTCCACTTGGATTTATCCGGGGGAAAGTCCTAAAGGTAAGGAAATCTATGTGCCGGATGAAGTTTGGGAGGAATTAAATAAGATTGATAATTGACAAGCTTAAGGTTGATAAAAATAAACGGAAGTGTATTGGCTTAGACTAAAGTTACTAAGCACTCATTAAAAAGTCTTTAGTATGGCGATATATGTTTGATAATTTATTTTCCCAAATAATTCTTTTATCTCGTTTAAACCAAGTGCGTTGACGTTTGGCGTAGTTTCGTTCGGCAATGAAAACTTTTTCCTTTAATTCTTCCAAAGATAATTTATTTTGCAAATAAAGAGGAATCCAATAATAAGCCAAGCCAAAAGATTGAATTTTTTGCCAACTTAGTTTATATTTTTTTTTCAATAATTTTACTTCTTTAATCATTCCGTCAGTCCAACGACCTTCCAGCCGTTTTTTTATTTTTTGGTCCAGCTTTTCTTGTGGCCAATTGATACCAATTTGAAGAAATTGATAAGGGTTAACCGTTGATTGATGATTTTTTATTTTGGGAACATGGCCAAGTGTTTGGCAAATTTCAATAGCGCGAATAAGACGGATTTTATTATTTCTATCTATGTTCTTTGCCCGTACCGAATCTAATTTTTTAAGCTGATGATAAAGCTGTTGAGTGGTTTTTTTATTTAATTGTTGACGAAGTTTTTTATCAGGTTTGACTTGGGGAAGTATAATATCATCAACAAGAGCACTAATCCAAAAACCGGTACCACCACAAATAATAGGAAGTTTATTATGAGCCGATATTTTCTTGATTATTTTTTTGCAATCTTTTTGAAAGTGAGAAATATTATATTTTCCCCGAGGGCTTTTAAAGTCAATAAGATAATGAGGAATATTTTCGGAAATAAATACCTTATTAACCCATTTTCCTCTCACTTTTCCGGTACCCAGATTCATGGAGGTGTAAATTTGTCGAGAATCAGCGGAAATTATTTCACCTTTAAATTTTTTGGCCAATTTAATGGCTACATCAGATTTACCTGACGAAGTGGGCCCAAGAATAATAATTACTTTTATCTTTTTTTTAATGGCACTCATTTAAAATGATTAATGGAAAATTTAATTTATTAAAAGAAGTGTAGCTTTTTTAAAACAATATGGCAATCTTTTGTTTATATCATCATCCCTTGCCGACCAATTCTCCTTTTGCTATAATTACCATACTCAGTAACTAACTTCTTGGGGTGAAACGGGGTGAATAA
>CAYMNT010000019.1:0-10733 GCA_964391875.1 uncultured Bdellovibrionales bacterium | reverse complement strand
TTTTTTATTTGCCTCCTCGTTTTTTATAATCATTTTTTTGAATTACCTAATGTCACCTTAATCTCACTTTTCAATTCCTCTTTTTTGTCTGTGCCGTAGAAGCCCTCTATTTTTCTGATTAGTTTGCCTTGGTTGAAAAATAACAAGCAAGGTAATTTTTGTATTTGATATTCTTTTTTGAGTTCAGCGGTTATTTCCGTTTTTCTGAATTTTAGATCATAATCCGCGAACAGTTCTTTGATGGGAATTGATTTCAAAAGACACTCAATAGAATCATCCTCAAATAGCTCTACTACTGCCAGTTTATCGTCTTCTAAAATTTCTTGCTCAAACCCATGAACAATGTCAAAGGGGGAATTTTTCATTGGCATCGCCCCATATTTATCTACAAATAAGTCGCTCACTTTTCGCGGATCGTTTTCAATATCTTTTTCAATTTGTTTTTTCTCCTCATCATTATGAAAAACTCGCAAAGCTCCTACCCCGCAAGCTTTTTCACATAAATCACAATCTACACATTTAGAATTATCAATGGCCACTTTTTCATTCTCTTTATCCCAATACAAGGCTCCGGTTGGACACGCCACGATACCACTACACTCCTCCGCATTGTCGCAAATTTTTGGATTTAATATTACTCCCATAGTTTTTATTGACTTAGTTGTTTTCAGTAAACATTTAATCAAGTTTTGTTTCACTTATGGACGGTCGTCACTAAGTGAAACAATAAAAAATAACTATTCTCAAGGATTTATTTTCAACTCATTGTTTACTTCTCACTATAATTTATGTTGGTATTAAAGTTTCTTTAACCGTGCTAACTTTTAAATTTTCGTTTCCAAAGTTCCACCAATAAAGCACTGGCTACAAAAATAGAAGAATAAGTTCCAAAGATTACTCCCACCAACAGAGCTAAAGAAAAAGTTTTAATTGATATTCCCCCTAAAAATATTATCGCCAAAAGCACTACCACCACCGTCAAAGAAGTATTAATGGAACGCGCCAATGATTCGTTGATAGATTGATTGATGGTATTTTCAAAATCTTTTTTGGCCCCCGCTCGATTTAAATTTTCTCTAATTCGATCAAAAATAACTATCGTATCGTTTACACTATACCCTAAAATAGTTAGTAAGGCGGCAATAA
This sequence comes from uncultured Bdellovibrionales bacterium, assembly GCA_964391875.1. Classification (GTDB taxonomy): domain Bacteria; phylum Patescibacteriota; class Minisyncoccia; order Moranbacterales; family DUUL01; genus CAYMNT01. The sequence goes on along the minus strand of CAYMNT010000019.1, from coordinate 9,587 downwards.
AAGGAATATTTACTTCCGTGTTGTAATAATGTCCCAAAAAAGAAAAAATACCGGCGGTAATAATTACATCATGAGCCAATGCTAAAACCGCCGCTATTCCATATTTCCAACTTTCTACCGGATAAGATACCTTCCGAAAAGCCCAAGCAATATAAAGCGCCACAGCCACTACCGCCAACATAATTGCCCAAACCGCTTTTTGTTTCAATTCATCAGAAATAGTGGAGCTGATAAATTCCACTTTCTCAATCTTCATTTGAGTATACTCTTTTTTTAATTTACTTTGCACTTTTTCATTAATATTGTCATCGTCAGAAATAAAACGAATTAAAGCTTTATTTTCTCCCGCCGGTTGAATAGTCAAACTTCCTAAATTAAAATCAACTAGCTTTCCTTTTATTTCCTCTCCCGAAGGTGCGCTTTTGTCAAATTTAGCCTCGATTAACACACCTCCCTTAAAATCAATCCCTAATTTTAATCCCCAGCCAATTAAAGCTCCGATGCTTATCACTACCAGCGATAATGATAAAATAAAAAATATTTTCCGTTGTTGAATAATTTTCATATTTTTGTAAAAATTAATTATAAAATTTTAGTTCTCTGTTTTAATTTTAGTTACTATTACAGTAAACTCTCCTTTTAATTTATCCGGATTGTCTCTGTAGTAATCTATAATTTCAATTGGACTTCCTCTTCTTATTTCTTCGTGTATTTTAGTTAATTCTCTTCCAATAATCAACTTTAATACTGCCCCCGTTTTTAATTTATCTAAGCGTTCTAAGTTTTTTATCAAACGATAAGGCGATTCGTAGTAAATCACCGGAAAACACGAATCTAATACTTTTTTAAAAAATTTATCTCGTCCTTTTTTATTGGGAGGAAACCCTAAAAAAACAAACTTGCTTAAATTGATCCCCGCCACTGAAACCAAAGTGGTAATCGCTGATACTCCGGGAATAGGAACAACGGTTACTTCTTTAACTTGAGCTATCACTCTTTTAATTAATTCATTTCCCGGATCAGAAATACCCGGGGTACCCGCATCTGTTACTAACGCTAAATCTTTACCCGCTTCTAAATAATTAATAATTTTATCTGTTTTACTTAATTTGCTACGTTGATGATAGGAAAGTAACTTTTTTTTAATAGCATAGTGATCTAATAATTTTTTTGTTCTTCGGGTGTCTTCACATAAAATTATGTCCACCGTTCCCAAAATTTCTATCGCTCGATAAGTAATGTCTTTTAAATTACCTAGGGGCGTAGCTATTATATATAATTTAACCATATTTTTTAATCAATTAATTTATTAAAAGAAAATATTTTTTTAGTAAGTTTTAAAATTAATGGATAAGACTGATTTTTGTTTTTCTTACTAATTATATAATTACTTCTATTTTCTTCTAATTAATTTTTTACCGTTTTTATCTTTTGCTAAAATTATCTTAAAAAATTATTGTTTAATTTCTCCCTTCACCCCCACTTGATTCAATTTAACAGATAATAATTTTGAAATTCCATCGTCTCCCATAGTTACACCATAAAGTTTAGTGGCTTCTTTCATTGTTTGGCGATTATGAGTAATTAAAATAAACTGAGTTTTATTAGAGAGTTCTCCGATGATTTTTCCAAAACGCTTAGAGTTAGCCTCGTCCAAAGCTGCTTCTATTTCATCCAATAAAATAAACGGAGGTGGATTGTGAGCAATAATGGCAAATAATAAAGCAATGGAAGTAAGAGTTCGTTCTCCACCGGAAAGCATATTAAGATTATTGATTTTCTTTCCCGGTGGTTCGGCTATCACTTCCACGCCCACTTGAGCATTTTCCTGTTCACTTGCTTTATCATTTTCACCGTTTTCGTCTTCCTCTGCCAGCTCTTCATTTTTTTTGTTTTTTCGCGGAACAGTCATCAATTTAACCTTATTTAATTTTGCCTTTCCTCCGTTAAAAATAATTTTAAAATAATGATTAAATTCCTTATTAATACATTTAAAAGTTTCCTCAAATTGACCTTTTATTCTGCTTTCCATTTCCTTAATTACTTGAGTTAATTTTTTACTGGCTTCTCTTAAGTCATTTGATTCCGCCACTAAAAAATCATATCGTTTTTGAGTCTCTTTAAATTCTTCTAAAATTGTTTCATCAATGCCACCGATTTGTTCCAAGTGAAATTTTAATTTGTTAATTTTTGCTTCCACTTCACTCACTTCAATTTTTTCATTATTATATTTCAATTGTTTCGGTTTTATTTTCATCTCTTGTTGAATTCTGTTAATTAAATCCTCTTCTCTAACATTAAATCGCGCCAATTCAATCTCCACTTCATTAAGTCTTTCTTTGCTCTTGTCTAATTCAAATCGCTTTCGCCGTAATTTGTCTTCCAAAACAATTACCTCTCTTCTTTCTTCTCTGTCTTTTTTAATTAACTTATTAATTTTTTCTTCCGTCTTTTTTAATAGTTTATCCCATTTCTCTTTTTCCCGTTTCTTTTCTTTAACCGATGCCAACTTCTCTTGCATCCCTTTTAAATTAATGGTGCGCTGTTGTTCTAATTCTTTTGCCGGCTTCTTTTTCTCAAATTTACCCCTCACTATGGCTTCATAAAACTCATAAAGTTGCTGAGTTATAGCTCGAGCATATTCTTTTAATTCTTGTAAATTGCTTAATTTTTTTGTTTCATCAATTCTTTTTATCAATTCTTCCTGCCGAATTTTAATATCCAACAATTTCTCTTTTATTATTTTCATATTCACCGGTAACACCTCCACTTCTTTAATATTTTTCAATCTTTCTTTTTCTAATTCCAATTTTCCTTCTTCCACAATAATTTCTCTCGCCAGATTATTCAATTTTTGATTTAATTCTCTTAAAAATTTTTCTTCTTGAGAAATTTCATCTTGCAGTGAAACAGTTTTACTTGATTCATCTTTTATTTTAGCCAACAATTCTTCCACTGTTCGCTGATAAACCATCGTCGTTTGTTTCAACTTGTTTTTTATCTTTAGACTTTTTCCTTGATTAAGCATTAATTGATGCCAAAGAAATCCGTAAAGTTGATGTTGGCGTTCTCTTAATTCTTTTCGATATGCTTCACCCTTCATCGCCTTATTGTTTTGTCTCTTAAGCATTTTCAGGTGAGGTTCTATTTCCAATAATAAATTTTCTGCTTGCTTAAGATTGTTTTTGGTGCTTTTTAATTTTCGTTGACTTCTTTCTTTTTTTACTTGAAACTCTTTTACACCGGCGGCTTCTTCAAAAATAAATCTTCTTTCCAAAGCACTGGCATTTAATATTTTATCCGCCATCCCTTGATTAATAATGCAATAACTGCGCTGACCTACTCCAATTTTTGCCAAAATATCAATGACATCTGTTAATCTTACCCGGCTACCATTAATAATATACTCGCTCTCACCGCTACGAAAAACTTTTCTCGTGATAATCACTTCTTCAAAATCCAACGGTATTTTTTTGCTGGTATTGTCCAAATAGATGGATACTTGAGCACTACCTAGTCGCGCTTTACTTCCCGAACCGGCGAAAATAATATCTTCCGCCTTTTTACCTCTAATACTTTTCATTGATTGTTCTCCCATTACCCAACGCAAAGCATCGGAAATATTTGATTTACCTGACCCATTGGGTCCCACAATCGCCGTAATTCCTTTTTCTCTTTTTTTGGTTACTTCTTGCTTATCAAAAAAATCCAAAATTGTTTTTTGGGAAAAAGACTTAAAACCGGTAATTTCAATTTTTCTTAATAACATAGAGTTAACTTCTTTTGGTCTACTTTCGGCTAATTACTTCACCTTACTTTTTACAATTCACCTGATAAATTTATTTTCTTTAATTAAAAACCAACTGAATAAATTTTTACACTACCCATAATCAACCTTTGTTTATTCTTTCATATTTCTACAAAAAACTCAACCACAAAACTATTTCAACCTATTTCTTCTTTTTATAAAATAAAAAAACATTTTAGCTATTTTTCATTTAAGGCTTGTTTAATCATTAACTTTAATCCTCTTTTATCAATGTTTACTTTTTTCCGTTTTAATTTAGTTATCTTTCGTCCTTGTTTAATCATATTATTATTGCGTTTTGTTTTACCCGACTGATCTTTGTTATTTTCCCCTTTAATCACTTTTGAAGAAACTTCAACTAAAGCTTTTTGTCTCCTATATTCCCTCAAACAATCTTTACAAAAAACCGGTCGCTGTCCATCGGGTTGAAAAGGCAATTGGATAAACTTTTTACAGGACCAACAATGAGTTGGGTAACTAATTTCTTTTTCTTTATTATCTTGCCGTTTTGTTGTTCTTTTCGATTTTAAATGAATGTCTTCTTTTGAGAATAATTGTTTATTTATTTCTGATTGATTATTAGCTAATTCTTTTATTTCATTTTTTACCTTAACGTTGATTTCTTTAAGCCAATCATTGATTTTTCTTTCCACTTTTTTACGAGGGGTGGCATAGCGTTCTCGAGAAACTTGAATAATTTTAGCAGAAAAATCATTTCTTTTTTCTGTTTTAAGCCAAGCTAATCCCTTGGCAATAAATGGATTACAAGGAACACCATTAATCACTAATGTTAAAATAAAATTATTTTCTGATAAATTTATGAAATCTTCACTCAAAAAAATCGGGGTGAATTTTTTAGCTAACAATTCTCCGTCTAAAATTCCCACTTTAAAAGAAAGTATTGTTGCCGGTCGAAAAAGAATAGCTTGTTGCACTTTCTTTTTTAAGGAAGCTAATTTTTGATAAGACAAAATCAAATTTAAACGATATTTTCCAGCTTGAGTAATAAACTTATTGAAATTATTATCGGTAAAACTTGGTTCCTCGTTTGAAAAAAGAAAAAAATCTTCCCTTTCAAGCTCGGGAATTTCCTCTCGCTCTAAAGCGCTTAGATACAATTCAATTTTTAATATCAATGACAATAATTTACTGCTTTTTCTACCTATTTTTTTTCGAGATACATTAACAATTAAAATTTTCTTTTCTTCTAAAATTTCTTTGAAGTTAATGGCGGTATAGCTCTGTCCAATAATATTTTTAATATTTGATTTTTCTAATAGCTCTTTTAACTTTTTCTGAAGAGGTAGAGTGGTCTTAGTTAAAAATTCTCCTTGATATTTAATAAAATCTTTTTCCCAAAATTCTTTTACTTCTTGATTGGTTATTTTTTTTATAACTTTCTCTCGATAATTTTTATCACCAATCATCCGATTAATTCCCAATAGAGTAGCTGAAGGATATTCCAGTAAAGCCAGCAACGAATTTTTCAAGAGATATTCCCAACGCCAATCCCATTCTTCTTCCCAAAAATTATTAAAAATATTTAATAACTCAGTAATTACAAAATTATAATTTTCTCGCTTTATTTTTCTTAAAACATTCAGGGCTATGGGAAAATCTAAATCGCTGGGATTAAAATAAATTGTTTCGTTGATTCTGTTTTTAGGCACACCTTTTAAACATTTTTCCGCTAACTCCCCTTCTCCATCAAATATTGCCACTCCGTTTCCCTGTTGAATATCTTGAATAGCCATATTATAAATTAATTTTGTTTTTTCCTTCTTGGCTTGTCCAATTATATGCATGGGACGCCAACGATCTTTATTTCTTATTCCAAAAGTCGTTTTTCTCTTATGAAAAACTGTTTGACCAAAAAAATTTATTTCTTCAGAATTTTGTCTCATTTTAAAAAATAATTGGCAAAAGCAACATTCTTACTCCAATTCCCAAAGATCCGCCCTCAAGAAAACTAATTAATTTTATTTATATTATTAAAATTATATTTTTCCATATTAATCTTCAAACTCAATATCATCCTCTGTTGGTAATCCAACCGGAGCCCCACCTTTTCTGGTTTCAACCTGGGTTAAATTAAAAGTATTAACTGAACTATCAGGAAAATGATACATAGTCGCCAATTCTTCCGTGCTAAACATAAAAGTACCAAAATTACTACTTCTGTCTAAATAATCCTGCATTGCTCTGCGTTTTCTCCAAAGCAATCGTGGCTTATTGAAATAATATAAAGCAAAAGTTTTTGAAGCGGTTATTGGTTTAAGCACATTTAAATTAGGATCTATATATTGCTCCTTGGAAGCCATAAAATTGCCTACTCCTAAGGCTTTATTAAAATTATCCTTTTTAGCCACGTAACAAATCCGCATTGTGGTTCGAAAGGCCGGGCGAGAAAGATTTTGAATAATCGCCTTAGCCTTTTCTTGTGTTTCCGGGGGTAATCGATTAATATTAAATTCTTCTATTTCTTTCTCGGTTAAACCATCCTCTTTAAAGTCGAAGTCTGCTCCCATTAATCCTCTCACCGTATTGCGCATAATATCAGAAAAAAATCCGGTTATTCCTTGAAAAAAATTACCTTTTTTTTCTTTTTCTACCGGCTGTCCACATAACTCTCTTAAATAAGCTTCACTCTGCGGATGCCACTCCGGGGGCACTGCCGGAAAAAGCACTATCTGAAACCAAAAATGTTCTCCCGGGCCCAAAGCTGACATTCCTTCAATCATAGAAGACAATGGATCAATCATTTCTCCGGTAATATCTTCTTTAAATTGTTGATAAGTTCGAATGGGAACCGGATCAGGTTTTACCAGTCCCAATGTTGCTCCCCACATATCCCAATCTCGGTTAGGTATATTTCTCGGCACCGCCTTGGTGTAGTCTTCCACTTCAAAAATTTCCGCATCCGGATATTGCGCATAAATTTGCGCCTCTATGTTATTCCTGCTTGGTTTAGGAGACCGAATATAATAATGAATTTTCCCTTCGGTTGATACCAATTCAAAACAAATTTTAACCTGTAGTGGACGCCAAAAACAATATTTTTCAAATTTATTTATACTCGAATGAGAAAAAGCCCCGGCAAAAACCGACTCCATAATTTGAGGACCTCTTTCCACTTCCGCCGGAGGAATTACTTCCAAATAAACATATTCTTGTTTACGATACCAAGAAACCACTCCATATTCACTCCAAGCTCTGGTAAATAAAATCCAAATGGGAATTGGTAAAATTATCCACCAACCATTTTTCCAAAATTTAAGAAAAACAGTTAATGTGCCAAACTCATCCAATGAAAAAGCCAAAAAAAGAGAAACTAAAACAATTGCACCAATTATAAAGCCCAATGTTATATACCGGCTTAGCTCCTTGTAAGAACCAATAAACATTATTTTAATTAACTATTTTTTTGTTTTAAGCGTAAATCTCCCTTGTTCGTCTTTATGAAAAATATTTTTATCCGTCAAGGTGACCAATACCGTGGTATTTTTAACTTGTTTTTTAGCCAACACATAATCAATAATTACTTTTCGTTCTATCGGTGAATTATATTTCTTTAAAAAGTCAATAATAATTTCCTTGACTGTTCCCGATGGATAACCCCAGGTCTCTAAAGCATAAATTCCCCTCCCCACCAAAACAAATCGTCTATCTTTGATTAATTCATTGTGCACTGTTTGGGAGAGAGCTTTCTTATTCTTCCAAAAACGATTAATGTGGTCTGTTATTTCACAAAAATGAAGTGGTTTTTGATGTTTTTTTAGCACTAAATAAGCTTTCTCTCTTGAACCTCTTTGAGAAATAGAACGCCAATTGTTAGGACCATATTCGTAAAGAATATTTTTATCCACCAAGCGACTTATTTTCATAATCATCTTCAATCTGGTCTCCCCCCGTTCACCCTCAAAAAACTTATTCCAAGTTGATTTTCTCAATTCACTTAAAATAACACCTATTTTTTTTGGCTCTCTTTTTTCTTTTAAATAATTTAAAATATAGCGATGAATTTCCACTATTTTTCTATCTATTTTTGTCCCTGCCAAAAACCAGAAACCTTCCATTCTTAAATTACTCTTTTTATATTGCAATTTAATACTGCTATTAAGAATAAACATTAATTGATTTCTCTCTTTTTGGCTAATATTTTTAATTAGTTGCTCCTTTAATGAGCTCCTTTCGCAAAAGCCTCCTTCATTTTTTATAATTTCAATCGCTTGATCAATCAGCTCTTTAAATTCATCGCTCTTTTTTAATTGATGTAATTTTTTAAATCCATCTACTTCAATTTGACGCACTCTTTCGCGCGTAATTTTCATTTTTTTTCCAATTTCTTCCAAAACCAATGGCTTACTGTTTTTCCCTTTTCCTAAACCAAAACGCTTAGTCAACACTTCGGCCGATCTTTCCCGCAAAGTACTTAACAATTCTTGCACTAAAAAATCGAGTGTTTCATTCTTTTCAGTAGTTTTATTATTTTTACCAAATTTTTTCATTTTGCTTCCATTAATAAAAAACCTTACTCACTTTTTTTCTTTAATATATATTCAACTTTTACTACAACCAGAACCATAACACGATATTAAAAAAATGTCAATTTTTCTTTGGTAAATTATTTGTTAGCTTATTTGGTATTATAAGTGCTTTTTTATTCTAATCCATATGCCATTTTCTCTTTTGATAAAAATAAATCTTTTTTTCAAAAACTTATTTATTTAGTTAAATAAGCTACTCCTTTGAACGATTAAAATATTTTGTATGTAAATATTCTTTGGCTTTTTTCCCACCGGGTACGCCCAAAAATTTTCGGTAGAGCTCCTTGATCATTGGATTCTCATGACATTTTCTAACGGGCATACTCTTATCTCTTTTATAAATAGCTTCCATTCTTTTTTGACGGATTTCGTTATTAACCGGTACCGGTTGACCACCACCGCCCAGACACCCACCGGGACAAGCCATTATTTCCACAAAATGATAAGGACAAGTTCCCGCCTCCACCCATTCCATTATTTTTTTAGCATTGGCAATGGTGTGTGCTACAGCCACTTTAAGTTTTATTTCTCTTAAGCTACATTTTCCTTTAGGAATAATTACCGTGGCTTCTTTTATTCCTTTCAATCCTCTTACTTCCTTGAAATCCAATTTGGGTAACGTTTCACAAACTAATTCTTCATAGGCCGTTCTAAGAGCCGCCTCCATTACTCCGCCGGTTGTTCCAAAAATTAATCCCCCTCCCGAATACATTCCCAAAGCTTGATTAAAATTTGATTCTTCCAAATTAAGTAAATTAATTTTTTTCTTTTTTAAGTATCGAGCAAACTCTCGTGTGGTAATTACCAAATCAACATCTTGATAGCCATTTCTTCCCAATTCTTTTCTTTGCGCTTCATATTTTTTAGAAGTACAAGGCATTAATGAAATAGAAGCAATATTCTTTGGAAGAATTTTTTTCTTCTGAGCAAAATAGGTCTTAATCATTGCGCCCAACATTCCCACCGGTGATTTAGCGCTGGAAAGATGTTCTAAATATTGAGGCCAATATTTTTCCATATATAACACCCAAGAAGGGCAACAGCTGGTAAACATTGGGAATTTTACTGATTTATCTCCGGACAACATTTGTTTGATACGCTCGGTTAACTCATGGGCTTCTTCCACGATGGTTAAATCCGCTCCAAAAGCAACGTCAAAAACCACATCCGCTCCTATTCTTCGCAAAGCGGTAGCTATCTTCCCTTCCACAAAATTTCCCGGGGCCAAACCA
>CAYMNT010000018.1:2183-10800 GCA_964391875.1 uncultured Bdellovibrionales bacterium | reverse complement strand
TTAGACTCCGCCGAGGTCTGACCTTTTCAGGCTTATCTCAGGATTGATGGTTTTATGTATGATCCTCTTTTTGGATAAAAAGGATGATTTTAGTTTATGGCAATTAAGTAATATATCTAAAAGTATAACTTCGGAGAAGTCTTTTATGCAAAATAAAACACCCGCTTCCTTATAACCATATAAGGAAGTGGGTATTTTGGTGTTGGCAGTAGTGTTTATAATTGGTTTTAATCAATTTTATAGAATTGCCGTTAAAAAATAAGTAGTGGACGGTCATGACCGTTCATTATGGTGTCATTTTAATTGATAGATTTTGAAAGCTTAGGCATTATGATTAAATGATTTGATGAAAAACTTAGCGTGGCTTGAAGAAATTATTAATTAATTATTTCTTTACCTGATATCATCAGCGTCGTCACTATCGGAACCGCTCCATGTTTTACCATCCTTGTCAGTATATTCTACAACCTGCCCATGATTAGAACTTTCCCATTTTTCTCCAGTAGAACCCTTAAATTTAATCACCTGTCCAAAATTGTGACTCTCCCAAAAATCACCTCTGGCATTTTTATATTCAATCACCTGCCCATGATTAGAACTTTCCCAAAATTCACCGTTTAACCCCTTGAATGTCAACACCTGCCCACTATTAACACAATCCCACATGGAGCCATCCTTAAATGTAAAATTATCATCAACATCCCCCCGATGTTTATCCATCTCTAAAACTAATCCACTCTTAGGAGAAAAAGTCAAGCTAAACAACTCCTCTTCCCAACACCCCGCATCATCACAATATTTAGTGCCCATACGATCATACTTATCACTGTAATATTGCTTATGCAAGCTATCTCTTTTTTTACTCCATGCCTTTATAGTGTCATCCCATCGTTTTATTTCATTTTCCCAGGTAACATTTTCGTTTTTAGTCTTATTATCCCATGACCTTTCTGCGCCAACATCCGCAGTATTCCATATTGTGCTCAACCCCAGCACCATCAATACTCCGATTATAATTTTTGTTTTATTCATTTAATTTTTGTTAATTAATTATTTTAATGCATCAAATTTTGCTTTATCATTTCTATAAGTTGTTTCTATTTTCTCGCTCAACTCCTTAAATCGTTTTTTATATTGACTATCCGCAAAGCTTTCACATTTTTCCCCTATCAATTTATAGGCATGAATATCAAGCATCATTGCTACTCGTTCTTTCTGTAACATTACACGACATTGATTATAGGTGTTAATCACAAAGCTAATGTCGTATAACTGTTCAATAATACGTCCGATTTTAAAATCGGCTTTATTTAACATTTCTTTGTGTTTGGCAAAAGCATTTTCTAAATCAACCGCACTACTTACGCTAAAGTAATCACCGTTACCCGCTTGAGCAATAGCTTTTAATTGACTTTCATCTGCACCACCAACATCAAAACCTATTACATCAGCCTTCACATTTAATCCTTTATTTTTAATTTCCTTTATGGTAGCCACTGGGTCACCATCACACATTTCTTTTCCGTCTGACACCAAGAGTATAAAATTTTCATCATTGGGATGTTTAGACAAAATTGCTTCCGCTTTTTTAAATGAGCTCGCAATCGGTGTCCAACCGGTAGCATTAAACTTATCTAACTTTGATTTAGCGACTTCAGCATCTACCTTACCCAAATAATAAACCTCTTCAATGCCATTACATGAAATTTTCTTTTGAGATTGGGAGCTACTTCCTTTGTGTCCATACACCACAATACTTAACGCAAAATTTTCCTCATTTGCCACTTGATCAATAAATTTTTTCGCCGCATCTTTAGCTATATCAATTTTTCTTTTCCCTTTGACTTTTCCCGCCATTGAACCCGAAGCGTCAAAAATCAAAACCAGATTTTTCTTTTTTTGAGGTACTGCATTTTCATCATAGTCACCGGTACGTATTTTTTGATTGATACAATGTTTATCAAAATCAAAACCATTAATTTCTAACAATTTTTTATATCCCTCTTCACATTTGGAATTATGTATACCACCACCTACAGTATTATTCTTTTTTTCAAAGTCGTTGTTTTTTGATACTGTTTTGTTGAACTCACCAACATTGTCATCACTCTTTAACTTTTTCATTTTTGATGTTGCAAAGAAAGCGCCTACTCCCAAAACAAGAATACCCAGTAATACCCCTATGATTATAAAAAGTGATTTTTTTAATGATTTTTCTTTAACTGCCTCTGGTGCCTTTTCTGTTTGTAATTGCTCTTTACTAGTTTCTTCAGCGGAATTTAATTCCTCGGTTTTTTCTGTTTCCGTTGAAACAGGAGGTGGTTTTGGAATATTTTCATTTGTATCCATATTCATATTTTTATATTATTATTTTTACATTATAACATTTTTTTTTACTTTGATAAAATATTTTTTACAGACTATGTTGATAATTAATCGAATCAGGCTTGCAATAAAATCCTCATAATGTGGATGAATGATTGGCTCGCATTAAATCAACCACCATAAAACCCCGACCGTTGTCGGGGTTAATATGGATTAATGGATTTCCTTTTTCACAAGATTTAAAAAAAATTTAAATCTTTTCGTAAAAGTAACTTTTATCATCAATGGTTTTGTTTAGTTATATCCCTTAATAGAAAGTACCGAAAAGAACATTTTTAAACTTTAGACACTTTATTTTTTCCAAAGTTCTATAAATTACTTACTCTCGCCGAATACTTCTTAAGATTTTTTAATTGATTGGGTTGAAGTGTTTTTGCGCTCTCCACCGCTTGCTTAATTAATGTTTTTGAAAAACTAACATTATCACCCACTTTTAGTTTTCCTTGATGCAATTGTTTCTGCAAATAATCTTCAATATAAATCTTATGCTCCTTGGTCAATCCTTGATCAGTATTCTTTTCCAAATAGTTGCGAGTGGCTCTACGCGCCAGTGTGGTTACACTGTCTCCTGCCATTGCCACTTCAACAAAAGCATCTTCGGTTTCTTGACTAGAAGTAACTGTCGTTTCCTTTTCTTTTGACGTTGCCGGTTCAGCTTTTTTTTCTGTAACTGCTTTGTTTGTTTCGTCATTAGTTGGCTGTTCAGCATTTTCTTTATTCTCTTTAGTGGCTGCTTCTTCTTCACCAATTATCGTAACCGCTTCAGCGTTTTTGTCTCCTTCCACTGAATTAGTCACTTCACTTTCTTCATTTAGTTGAGCTACTTTTTCCTCTAAAGGTAATTCTCCTCTTTTAGAATAAGAATAAATTCCGGCTGCGATGGCTACTACAATTAACACTGCCAAGATAATTCTGATATTATCTTGCAACCAATTTTTAAATTGCCCTCCCTCTCCCAAGTCATCTTGGATTTCTGGTGTGTCTTCCATTGTTTTCACCTACCTTTCTAGAATTTTTAAATAAGCAGGGTAGTTATCGAATTCGATTCTTTCCTAAAACCAATGGTGCCACCTTGCTTATCAAAAATTATTTGTTAATGTTCTATTGCCTCTTAATTTGAGGCAGTAATGCATTTTAACAAAATCATTTCACTCGTCAATCTTGACTTAAAAAAAATGATGTGGATTAGTAATATTTTTGTGTTATAATGATCTTATTAAAATTTAACCGGCTCTTATTTTTTAATCATTAAACTTATGTCGTTGTCTACTTATAATCAAAAAAAATTTCTTTCTTCTCGCAAAAATAATTCCGCCAAAATGCTCTTACATTGGGAGGCGGAAAAATTTGAAGACTTAGACAGGCATCCCCATTGGCATTTTATTGTCTTCATCGTTTTGTTGCTTTTTTTACTTTATGCTATTTTCAGTAATAATTATCTTTTCGGTATTATTGTTATTTTGTCAGGTTTTCTAATTTATGTTTTTGAAAAAATGCCCGCTAAGCGCTTCTCTTTCGGCATATCCACTCAAGGAGTTTTAGCTGATGATGTGCTTCATAAATTTTCTTCTTTAAAAAGTTTTTGGATTTTCTATGAACCAACGAAAGATGGTCGAAAAGAATTATCCCTGGAAAAGAAAGGTTTTGCTTTGACTAATTTACATATTCCACTTAACGATATGGATCCTGATCAAGTGCGTGAAATATTACTTCAGTTTATTCCGGAAATGAATCATCCTGAATCAATCATTGATTCCTTGGAAAAATATTTATGAACCCAGCATTGTTTTTAATTTCCCCTATAGTTGACTTATTTATCAATCATCGCTATTTTAAATTTATTCGTTTTTCTATTTTTTTAAATTATTTTATAAACCCCCAATGTTCTCGTAGCTCAACCGGATAGAGCGTCGGTTTGCGGAACCGGAGGTTGGAAGTTCAAGTCTTCCCGAGAACACCCTATGTTTTCTTTTAACACCCCTTTATCAACAGTCCCAAAAATCGGGATTAAATTAACTAAAAAACTGTCCTTGCTTAACCTACATACCGTAGGTGATTTACTTTATCATTTTCCTCATCGCTATGAGGATTTTTCCCTGCTTAAGCAGATTGATCAACTACTTCCCAATGAAAAAGTTACTCTCCAGGGTTATATTAAGGAAATTCACACCCAAAGAACTTGGCGAAAAAAAATGTTAATCACTGAAGCTTTTTTGGAAGACGCCACCGGATCAATTAAGGTTATTTGGTTTAATCTTCCCGCTCCAACTCAATATTTATCTAAAAATAAACCTGTTCAACTTTCCGGGAAAATAACCCTCAATAAAAAAAATGAGTTAATTTTACAACATCCCAACATTGCCTTTCTTTCTCAGAATGCATCCCTTAATAAATCTTCAGCTGGTATTAATACGGGAGGGTTGATGCCTGTTTACCCGGAAACCAAAGGGCTTACTTCTTACTGGTTTCGTCGCACGATTAAACAACTGTTAAATCAAGTTTTTTTTGAAGATTTTCTACCTCCAAATATTTTAAAATCGCAAAAGTTGTTACCGCTGGAGTTAGCGCTAAACCAAATTCACTTCCCCTCTTCCAATAATTCTCTTTCAAAAGCTAAACAACGACTGTCCTTTGAAAAAATATTTCTTTTTCAAATAAAAGCTCTTCAAGCAAAAAAAGAGTGGTCTCAAAATCAAGCCCAAAAAATAAAATTTAATAAAAAATTAATCAACGCTTTTTTAACTTCTCTCCCTTTTACCTTAACCAATGCTCAAAAAAAATCTGCTTGGCAAATCATTAAAGACCTAGAAAAAAATCAACCAATGAATCGTTTATTGGAGGGTGACGTGGGAACGGGAAAAACTATTGTGGCCTGTTTGGCTATTTTGTCTGTAGTAAAACAAAAACATCAAGTAGCCTTATTGGCGCCCACTGAAGTGTTAGCCACTCAACATTTTAACAATTTAAAAGACTTACTTTCTCCTTTAAATATATCACTGGCGCTACTAACCGGCACACAATCAATAATAGCTTCTCCAAAGAAAAATTTTTCTTGCTCAAAAAATACTTCCGCCAAACAACAACGCTTGTCTTTAGAAAAAGATATTCGCCAAGGAAAAATTAACGTCATTATTGGCACCCACGCTTTATTACAAAAAAATGTTTCTTTTTATGACTTGGCTTTAGTGGTTATTGACGAACAACATCGCTTTGGGGTTAATCAACGAGCTCATTTACAACAAAAAACGGTTAAACTTTCCGGTAACAAAAAGCGAACCATTCCTCATTTACTCACTATGACGGCTACTCCCATACCGCGCACGCTATCTTTGGCTATTTTTGGAAATCTCTCTCTTTCTATTATTGATGAATTTCCCCGTGGTAGAAAAAAAATCATTACTCAAGTAATTAACCGAGCGGGACGTAATCAGGTTTATGCTTTTATAAAAAAAGAAGTTAATCGGCAACGGCAAGTTTTTATTATTTGCCCACTGGTGGAAGAATCTTCAAAAATAACTGAAGTTAAAGCTGCCACGGAAGAATTTAATCGTTTACAAAAAGATATTTTCCCCGAATTTCGATTGGGCTTGCTTCATGGCAAAAAAAAACCGGGAGAAAAAACTGAGTTAATGCGTCAATTTCAGAAAGGGAAAATAGACATTTTGGTCTCCACTTCTGTTGTTGAGGTGGGGGTGGATATTCCCAACGCCACCGTTATGCTGATTGAAGGAGCAGAGCGCTTTGGTCTTTCTCAATTACATCAATTTCGCGGAAGAGTTGGTCGCAGTCATCATCAATCATATTGTTTTCTTTTCACCTCTGATAACGCTCCGGAAAACACTGCTCGCCTTCGGGCAATGGAAAAAACCAATGATGGTTTTAAATTGGCGGAAAAAGATTTATTGCTTCGTGGACCGGGACAATTTTTAGGAACGGCTCAATCGGGATTACCTGATATTGCCATGGACTCACTTTCTGATGTTAAACTTATTCAGTTGGCTCGCCAAGAAGCTCAAAAAATTCTTTCCCTTAGTCCCGATTTAAAAAAATTTCCGCTCTTAAGAGCGACTATCAAAAAAACGGCCTCGGCCGTTCATATGGAATAATAAAATATATTTTATTATTTTAAGTTTTAAAATCGCCTTGTTTTTCATGGGTTGTTTGTTTTACAAAGCGTAGAACACTCAACCCCGCCTCTTCCATGGCCTTTCCGTATAAAACATGCTCGTCTTCACAACTTTTAACCCATTGCAATGTTTTATCTTTTGATTTAATTAAATGATAAATAATCCAAGGAGAATATTTGGCAATCAAATAATCCCTGTTGGTTTGAATAATTAAGCTTGGCATAGTTATTTTGTTCACCACCCGAATAGATTGTTTAATGGTTATTAGAGTGGTCTTTACCGTTTCAGCCGGATAATAAGCATATGAAGTATTTTTATTTCTAATCAGCTGAACACTTTTGGGATATTTCTTTTTTAAGTTCTTTTTAAAGAAGGGCATTATTTTTGAACCTATCCAAGTAATAAAATGATTTTTCAAATGAACCGGTGTTCCAATTAAAAAAATTCCTTCTATTTTTGTTTTTTGGCTAGCCAAAATAGCAATGTTACCTCCCAAGGAAACACCTCCCAAAATAACTTTTTGCCAATGATACTTTTTCCTCATTCGCTTAATTATTTCGATTATTTCCTTTTGCCACTCATTTGGGCCAAAATATTTTAAGTCTTCCGGTTGTGTGCCATGTCCACCAAGTAAAGGCGCCACCACGGGAAAACCTCCTTGATTTATTTTTCTAGCCAATCCCTCCACTTGCTGAACATTAGCACTCCAACCATGGATTAAAATCACGCCGGTCTTTTTTGGTCCAAATAAAAAAAGCTGGTCCGTATTTTTGTTTTTATTTTTCTTCATATTAATTAAACCGTTTTTTATACCGTTACTCTCAACTAAAAGAGTTTGTTTTTTAGTTTTGTAAATAAACCACTTGGGTGGGATAAGCAAAATCAATCTTTGCTGTTTTAAATGCTTGAAAAATTGCATAGTTAATCTGACTACGTAAGGCTAAAAATTCTTCCATGTCATTCGCCTTAACCAAAATAGTAATTTCAAAATCTAAACTAGAAGCTCCATACTTTTTAAAAATAACTCTTTTGACTTGGGCTTTTTCATTTTTATTCACTGCCTTTGAAACTATTTCCGGTATTTTTTTAAGTTTTTCCCAAGGAGTTTCATAAACCACCCCCAAAACAAAATTGATTCTTTTTTTACCCGCCCGTTTAATGTTTTTAATTGTAGCTTCGGTTAGCTTTTTATTGGCGACAATTAAAGTATGTCCTTCTAAAGTTTTTAGTCTGGTAGTTTTAATGCCAATTTTTTGCACTCGCCCTTTATTTTTTTTATCTAAAGCAATAAAATCACCCACTACAAAAGGCTTATCTACCATAATGGATACGGAAGAAAAAATATCCTTAATAATATCTTTGGCCGCCAAGGCAAAAGCTAAACCACCAATTCCCAATCCGGCAATAAGTGAGTTAATATTAATTCCCAAATTAGACAACACCAGTAATGCCGAAAATGTCCACAAACCACCCTTAATTAATCTCCCAACAAATTTAACTATTGTTTCTTTTTCTTTATCTTTTTTCTTGTCCGGACCTTCTTTATTCAAAAACTTCTTTAAAATTATATAGTCAACCACTTTTCCCGCCACTAAGGCGCCTTGAACGGCTAAAGTAATAATAAAAACAAAAAAGATAATTTGACTGATTATTTTTGGTAAAGCAATTAAAAAAGAAACTAAATAAATAGAAAGGAGAAAATAAAAAGGCCATTTGATTTCTTTGATTAAAATCATCAGAGAATTATCGTCTCTCGTTTTATTTTTAGGAGAAATTCTTTTAGCTTTTTCTATAAACACTTTATGAATAATTTTAAAAAATACCAACAACCATAAAAAAATTGATAATAAAATCAACCAATTAATTATTGTCATATTTAACAGGTTTGTTTCTATAAAATTCATTGTTTTTTGTTTACTTTTTATTTACTTTTTGCTTTTTTAGCACGTTGAATAAAACATACTAAAGCAAAGACTTTTTCCGGTGCCCTCGCTAGGAATCGAACCTAGATCTAAAGCTTAGGAGTCTCTTGTTCTATCCATTGAACTACGAGGGCTAATACAATAATTATACTTAATGTTTGCGTATATGAGAAGTTGCAACTG
>CAYMNT010000018.1:0-2083 GCA_964391875.1 uncultured Bdellovibrionales bacterium | reverse complement strand
AAATTTTTATGTTTTTTTCATCAAAACCGGAGGAAAATGTTTCACGTGAAACATTTATATGGGTTTTTTGTGAAAATATTTATTTTAAATCATAACCGAATGTTTCACGTGAAACATTATTTTTAAATAATTTACAAAAAACGATCGATTTTCACTTAATTCACATAATATTAACAGGCATTACTCAGTAAACAAGATAATTCTGTATTTTTTTTATTAAAACAGGAGGAAAATGTTTCACGTGAAACATCGTAAGTTAAAAAAGTATTAAATATGTTTTTATTGCTTTAAATGTTTCACGTGAAACATTTCTGTTTAAAATCTGTGTATTTTGGTGATATAATATCATTATTATCTATTGACACTATGCTTATTTTATTGTATAGCTAAAAAATATCTCTTTGGTTTAATTAACTTTTTCTTATTTTTAAATGTTTAGGTGAATCATTTTTATTTAAATCACCAAGTTATGCACAACATATTTATTTATTAAAATAACTCTTCCACAGTTATTCCACAGTTGATAAACAGCTTTACTGTTGATTTTCTGTTGATATTGCTTTATTATAATAAAACGATTTGATTTTTACTTCTTATTATGAATAAAGATTCTTTGTGGAAAATTATTTTAGGGGAAATGGAGCTTTCTTTATCTAAAGCTAATTTTACTACGTGGTTTAAAAACACCTCTATTTATGATTTACAAAAAGACAAACTGGTTATTAATGTTCCTCATGTTTTTGCCAAAGAGTGGTTGGAAAAAAAATATAAAAAAAATATTTTAGCCTCAGCCCAAAAACAATTTCCCCAAATCACCGACCTCTCTTGTGTGGTTGGTTTAGGGGAAAAACCTACTCCCAAAACCAATCTTGACTCCGTGCAAACCACTCAACAAAACACTCCTTTAAATCTAAAAACTAAAAGAACACCTTCTGTCACACCTCCCGACTCATCTCGTTTAGATAGCAATATTAACCCTCGCTATTCCTTTGATAATTTTATTGTTGGGACCAATAATGAATTGGCCTACGCCGCTTGTCAAGCTATCGCCAAGGACCCGGGAAAAACCTATAATCCTTTATTTATTTATGGTGGCGTTGGTTTAGGTAAAACTCATTTACTTCAATCGGTGGGTAATCAATTAATTTCAAATTTCCCTCAATTAAAGGTGCGTTACTTAAGCATGGAAAGATTTGCCAATGAATTGGTTGATGCTATTCAAAACAAACACGCCAAGGAATTTAAAAATAATTATATTAAACTAGGGGTGCTTATTTTGGATGATATTCAATTTTTAGCGGGAAGAGAAAAAACCCAGGAGGAATTTTTTCATGTCTTTGAATCTTTATATCAAATGGGAAAACAGATAATCCTTAGCTCTGATCGTTCTCCCAAAGCAATTCCCACTATTGAAGACCGTTTACGTTCTCGTTTTGAAGGGGGAATGATGGCAGATATTAGCGCTCCCGACCTTGAAACACGCTTAGCTATTATCAATCAAAAATTGTCAGAAAAAAATTTCTCCTTTAATGATGAAATCATTCACTATTTAGCGGAAAATATTCACCACAACGTGCGTGAGCTCGAGGGAGCGGTTAATAAAATAATCGTTACCTGTCAATTAAGTAATCATGAGCCAACAATAAATGAAATAATGGAGCTTACTAAGGATATTATTTCTCTTAGTCGACAAAAAGATGTGTCACCAGAAAAAATATTAACCGCTGTTGCTAAGTATTATGACCTTAAAACCGAAGAAATTACCGGACGCTGTCGAAAAAAGAAAGTTATTCGTCCCAGACAGATAACTATTTACTTATTAAGAAAAGAGTTAAATTTATCTTATCCGGAAGTGGGAGAAATTCTTGGAGGAAGAGATCACTCAACGGCTATTTACGCTTTTAAGAAAATTTCCAAGGATTTAGAAAAGAATAATGATTTAAAAAAACAATTATCCATAATTAAGGAAAAATTTATTAGTTATTAGTGGATAACTTGTTAATTGAGTTATTTTTAGGTGATTTAATTGTTAATAAATTGTGATTATATTAAGTATTTTTACTGTTTTTTAATTTTATTATAT
>CAYMNT010000017.1:0-10923 GCA_964391875.1 uncultured Bdellovibrionales bacterium | reverse complement strand
GTCATCATCCTCGTCATCTTCTTCTTGATCCTTCTTTTTAATTTTATCCGTTGCCTTTTCTGCTAAATTTTTAAATTTAGCTAAGTCAGGCATTTGTTCCTCTCCTTTTCCGTCTATCGCCTCCACCTTATCTTGATAATGATTAAATCTTTCTTCAATTTCTTCGTTAACTATTTCTTTGGAGCGACCCAATTTAAATCTACTTAATTGTTTAATGGCCTCTCTTAATTCCGGATCTCCCTTGGAAGGAGGATAAGTTTTCATATCAAAAGCGTCGGAAGATTCATTATTAATTAAAACTTTGGTATAACAATTAAAGTTATCTAAATTGATTAAATCATTCATATCAAAAACCGGCGCAAACTGTTTTTGTAAAAACTCAGCGTCCTCCGCCCCCACTCGAAAAGAACACATTGAACCTACATTACCAAAAACCGCCTTGGAAATATCTTCGCTTAATTGCCCGATAAATTGATGCGCTATTGTTAAACATAGGCGATATTTTCTCGCCTCTGAAAGAATTTGAGCAATGGAATCGGTGGTAAAATTTTGAAACTCATCAATATACAGATAAAAATCTTTTCGCTCCTCTTCCGGCATATCCACTCGCCCCAAGGCTGACATTAAAAGTTTTCCTACAATTACCATTCCCAAAAGATGAGAATTAATTTCACCGATTTTACCTTTGGATAAATTAATTAATAAGATCTTACCTTCGTCCATTACCTCCCTAAAGTTAATGGTGCTTTTTTGCTGAGCAATAATGGGACGCATCATATCATTGGAAATGAAAGTGGTTAATTTAGAATTAATATAGGGAGTAATATTTTCCAAAGAAGCTTCCCCTCCGGCTTTTTCCGCTTCTTTTTTCCAAAAATCCACTACAGTAATATCTTTGCAACGTTTTAATTTTTCCGCTCTAAATTCCGGATCACGAAAAACTCTTGGCACTTCCATTAAAGTGGAACCAATTTCCGGAGAATCCATTACCAACAATAAAGCATTTCTCATATATTGTTCAAACATCGGTCCTCCCGTTTGTTTTAAATCATAAAGTTTATCAAAAATGGCAATCAATTCATTAATCACAAAAGTTTTCTGTTCCGGATGGTCTTCTTCATACTCCAACATATTTAACCCAAAAGGTCTTTCTGTGTCTGAAGGATCAAAATAAATAACATCTTCACTCCGCTCACTGGGAATACACTCTAAAATATTATCAATCAAATCTCCGTGAGGATCAATAACACAAACCCCTTTCTTTTTTGCGTCTTGCTTCACCATCTCCTCAATAAAAGTTGATTTTCCTACCCCCGTTTGCCCCACAATGTAAAGATGCCGTCGGCGGTCTTTATCAGAAAGTCTAATTTCCGTCTTGTCTCCTCTAAAATTACTGTAACCCAGTAATATCCCTTCCCGAGGAATATTCACCGGAGGAGGAGCTGACTTGGCTCGCAACCAATTAATTTGTGGTGTTTCTGTGGTGGAGATGGGAAAATGAAAAATACTGGCTAATTCTTCCGTATTCAAAATCATTCTTTTACTCCGATGATAATTGCGAAAAATAAAGTCATAGGCTAAACGACGAGCATTTTTACTTTTATCTCTAACCGGTACAAAACGATTTAGCTTGGTATCCTCAAACTGAACAAAAGCATTTTCTATTTGAGCTAAAAGCATTTCCGCTTTTTCTTGAGTTTTGGCGGAAACTACCAGCCTCACATTAACATCAAACCGTACCTTGTTGGCCTTTGCTTCCAATTGCTTAATAATTTCTTGGTCTTCCGGTGTTAATTGCACCGGGTCTTTGGTTTTATCTTGATTGAAAGGATCATCTTCATTTTCTTTTTTATTACCGGTAGCCGTATCTAACAATTCCTGTCCAACACTTTTAGCCACTTCTCTCGCTATACTGGTATGAGAAGCTTTATCCAGTCTCATTCCTTGTTGCATTCTTTGGGCTATTTTTTCACTACGTGGACGCCACTTTCGATGACTTTTCTTGAAAACCACCTGAATAGCCGCTCCCTCTTCCGCATGATCCAATTTAGAAAGAGCATTGGTAATGTTATGTAAAGGATCAAATTCTAAATGCTGATAAGTCCTGACGGGAAAAGCATAATTTTTTTTCAACTTTAAGCGACTACCCGCAGAAAAACTGCCCGCCTGAAAAATAGTATAATCCTTCACCCTCTCAATGTGTGCCCCCGGAAAAAAACTATGAATTTGCTTTTCAATAATTCCTTTATATTTTTTAGGAAAAGAAACAAAAAAAGTAATTTGCTCTTCTTTGGTCGGCACTGCCATTTCAAAAGCCAATTGAGGCTCCCCGTAAAATAGACGATGAAAAATACCTTTCATCTTTGGTAAGTTGGAAAGAGAAACTAAAAGTTGTTCCATTTTGGAGATTTCTTCTTTTTCTTTGGCTTGGACCCCTTCTTTGCTTTTATTTTCTTGTGGCTCATTATCCTTTACAATTTTAACTATATCCAAAGAGCTATTCAAGGAAAGTGTTAACTGGCGACGTAAAGATGAAAAAATTTGCAATAAAAACCAAACCCCACTGATAACCATTATCAAGCCAAAAAAAATCATCGCCCCTAGTATTATCATTTCAAACATTTTATTTTTATGCTAATTTTTATTTTTTAATTGATTGGAAATCAATTTTTTTATTGCAAATTATTTTAATTCTTCCAATATACCCTTTTCAAATAAAACTTTTCTTATTTTATCCTCTAAAAGCTCATCATGTAATTTATCCATTATATAATTACTATCCAAGTGTTTCGCTACTTTAATCGCCACAAAAGGGTCTTTTTGTATGGCTAAACTGACCAATTTACTAATTTGGTCTTCCGCATCTGATAATTGATAAATGTTCTCTGCCAATTGAGCTACCTCCTCTTCATCATCACTATCACTTTTTTTACCTTTGGAACTTGTTTGGTCTATTTTTTTCTCAACCACCTCTTGGGCTTTTTCCAACGCTTCATTTTTATCAATTTCTTCCGATTTTTGCTCATTAACTATTTCGTCCATCTCTTTTTTCTCTTTTTTCTTGTCTTGAAAAGCCATTTTTCTCAATTCTGCCACTGAATGAGGTTCCGATTTATTTTTTTCCAACCATTCTTTTTTATCCTCCTCTTCTTTTAATTCTTTCTTTTTTGCTTTATTTTGATCAGTCATAATTTTATTTAAAATTTTATTTAAAATTTACTGTCACCCATCTACCTTAACTAAAGAAAGTATATCATAAAATATTAAAAAACTGAATTAGTTAATCAATCCAGTTTTTTATTGTAATTTTATTTTTTGAGAAAAAATTTTTTATCACTCTTCATTTAAATAACTCTTTTCAAAATCAACCATCACTTGTTTGATGACTTCGTTGTAATCAGTCACATGCTTTTTTAAAAAAACTTGCGACTCTTTTGGTGTGGGATGACTTTCCACAAATTGATCAAACTGTTTCATTCCTTCTTGATTTAATTTTCCCATAACTGATAAAAAAATTACTTTTTCAAAACGAACATACAAATCCAACAATATTTTACTTAAAATTTCCGCTGGCAATTTATCCATTTTTTTCTTATGAATCAATACTTTTAAATAATCAATAATTTTTTTATCCACTTGTTTTAAATTAATGCTATTTTTCATTTTATTTTTTTGGTTAATTAATCTGTTTCAATTTTTATTGTTCTTTTATTATTTCACTCAAACCCCGCTGTAAACAATAAATAAACTGGGGGAAAGTAAGCTTTTCAATTTGCCTGATATTACTCTTTGTTGCTTTTTGATAGTATTTATTTATTTCTCTTAACGTTTCATTGTCCTCCCGATTAAGTTCTTCTTCATTGTTTATAGCCTTTATTAAGCTATCCATTTTACCTTTGAAAGTGTAAATTTCACTTTTATCCTTCAGAAATAAATCATCTTTAAAGATTTTTTTCAATTCATCAAGCTTGCTAAAGTTACTTTTTATTTCCTTTTCATTCCATACTTTATTTTTTTCTTTGTCGTCGAAAGAAAAAAATTCTTTGATTGATTTTATTTCATCCCCTTCTTCATTATCCGTTATTTTTTCAATTGATTTAACTTCTGGTGTTATCCGCTTTAGTTCATTTCCCTCTCTTTTTAGTCTAATGACATCCTCCCCCCTCGCTTCTTCCTCACTCATTTCTTCAAAATCGGCTTCAATAACATCTCCCCCATCATTGCTTTCACTCTCGTTATTAAACTTAAACCTTCTTTCGCTACTTTCTTCTTCCGTTTTTTCTTGCCGACCCTTTTTTCCTTCATTTTCCAGTTGCCAACGAGAAGTTCCCGCCAAAGGAACCGTTGTCGGTTGAGTAAATTCTCCGGCTTCCGTTCTTTCCAGTGGAATTCCCTCCCATTTATCAAATTCAGTTCTTACTTCAAGTTTTGGACGCTCCCCCAGTGTGGAAGCAATTTGTTCCACTATTTCATCACCGTTTTTATTTTCCCTCCCCGTGTCAATAATTAAACTATGTAAACCTGGATGATCACCGGGAGATTTTAATAAATGACCTTCTTCGTCGAAACCAAAAAAGACTGAGGCTAATTTTTTAGGGATTTTAATTTTACCATCCGCTCCCATTTCTAAAAGAATAGGGTGATGTTGGCTTCCTCCTTTACTATTATCCAATGATAAAGCTAATTTTATTTTACCTTTGTTTAGTAATTCCTTAAAGACTTCTCCCTTATCTCCGGAAGCTTCTTTGAGTGTTTTTCCAATCATACGAGAAGCGTCCACAACAACCTCACCATTTTCTCCCAACTGATAGTCCATCATTAATTCGGTGTTATTGGCATGAAGCTTTAAATTATTCGCTAAATTGGCTAAGATTTCCGTTTTGGCTCTTATTCCCGGTTCCGGAGCACTGCCTTGATATTTAAAACCGGCATAGGAAATTCTTTTTTCCGAAGGTTTTATTTCCAACTGTTCAGTGATTTTATCCCAATCAGTAAGTGTCTCTACGTCAACTCCTCCGGGAACTTTATGCATCAATTGATAATCTTTATCATTAAAACTCCACTGCTCACTTAATTTAGATTTACTTAAATCTATCTCTCCTTTATTGTTAACAAAAATTTTACCGACATCCTCCCCGTTATATTTGACTTCCGTTAATTCATTTAACGGTAATTCTTTTCCCCCAAAAGAGATAGTTGGCTTTATTTGTCCCAGTTTATCCTCTCCCAAGGCATCTTTAATTGAGTCTAAAGCGGTATAGGCACTGCCTCCTTTGAAATAGTTAATTATTTCTTGAGAAGCTCCCGCTAAAACCGCCCCACTCATTCCAGCAATGGCTCCCATGGTTAAAGCACTCTTCCTTCGATATTGATCAAAAGATTTATCTGCTTGGTTTATATTATTATTAAAACGCAAAAATTCTTGATTGAAGTATTCATTGAATTCATCATTCTCTAGTAGCTTATGTTCTTTTTCTGAAATTAATTTATTTTCCTCCAGATATTTATATAAATCTATTTTCAAATCTGTTTTAGAAACTAAATTAGTCCCATATTTTTCCCCTTCTTCCGCTAAAACCGCAATTAAATCCACCGTTCGATTGTTTCTTTTCCCTAAGCGGTATTCTTTATCTCTGGCTATTTCAATTTTAAATCTAGCTAAAACAGAAGCTAATTGTTTTTTTTGTTCTTCTGACAATGTTTCGTATTTTCCAGCTTGCTTTATTTCATCAATTTCTTTTTGTAATTCATTACTGGAACGAACATCGTATTCAAAGCGATCTAATTTTTTTCGACGAAAGTCATTCATTTCTTTTCCCAAGATTTTTTGACGCTGATCCATGGCCCGATCTTTTTTTAATTCCCAATTTCTCCGCACAGCTCCAAAAACTCCCGCCGCCACTCCGGCGGAAAGAACCGGAATCCAAGCTCCGGTTACAACCCCTACGGTTGCCGCTCCAACTCCTACACCAATTTTTAATCCTTTCCTGGCAATTAAGTTTGATCCGACAGCCCCAATAACCGCCATGGAACCGGGATTACTGACAATTCTTCCCAAAATTGGGCATTCTTGCATCCAACTAATTGATTTATCCATCCAAGTCATAGTCCCCGCCGGTCGTTTATTATGTAAGTCAGAAAACTTAGCTCCGGCTTCAATATCTAATTTCAACATACTTTTAACATGCTCCGCCACCTGCTTTTTTTGTTCTAAATTTAATCCCTCTTCCTTTCCCAACTCACCAATTTCTTTTTCCATCTGATTCTTAAAATTTTGAGCAATATGAAATAAATTACTGGCATACATCAATCCTCGATTTATCTCTGTCTCATCTCGATCATTATTTCTTCCTAAAAAATCTTGGTTACTAATTTGTCCCTTAATTCTCATCCGATTAATTAGAGCATGTTGTTCTTTTTCAAAAGTTTCTCGATCCCACCCCTGCAAATAAGACCGAGTAATGAGTGTCTGCAATTTTTGTTCCACTATTTTTTCCGTAATCGCTTCTCCTCTTTCTTCTTGCTCTGCTACATTGTTACTGTATTGTTCAATCACCTTATCTAAAATTTCATAATTTATTTCTCTTTTTGATTCCGCATCAATTTCCGATGAATCTTTCCCCAGGCGAAAACTGGTTTTTATCTCAGCCATCAAATTTTGATTGGTAGCGATTTCCTCCAAAGCCTCAAGATAAAATTTCTTTAAATAACCTTGCTCCGCCATACGCACCCAACTTTTTTTAACAAACTTTACCGGATGCCTTAAGGGAGTTATTAAATTATTAAACAAAGATTTTAACCTGCTCCGAGAAGACATCTTTGCTTCCGGACTATGTAACATTTGTCTTAGTTTTTCCTCTGCTTGGCGCCAAGCATAGGCTTCCACAATCTGGTCCACCGCACTGATTTTTAAATCATATTTTTTCTTTTCATTTCTCCATTCTTGATCTGTAATTTGTCTTGGTCCTTCTTCTTCCGGCTCTTCCGGATCATCCGGATCACCTTTTCTTCTATCTTCAATTTCATAAGCCACTTGCAACACCAAAGAATCTTTCTTGTCTGGAACCTGTCCCGGAATAACCTCTTTTTCTCCTTGTTTTGGGTGCATCTTAGGTTGAAAATATTTTTTATCGTTAAATATTTTTTTTAATCTTCTTGCTATTTTTGGTCCCTTTTGTTCATTATTTGCTATATCGTCAAAAGATGTTTCTTTTAATTTTTCCAACTGTCTTCGATAAACCCTCTTGTAAGCTTCAAATAAACAAAATATTGACTCCTGTGCGTCAATATAAGCTTTTCTATTTTTTTCTTCGTCATTTAATTTATCGTCATCAATCCATTCTCTTACTTTTGTCGCTTCTTGTTCAATTACTTTGCCTATTTTGTCTAGGGCGCTTTTTTCCGCCAATTCATTTATTTGTTTCTTAACCTTAACGATTATTTTATAATCTTTACCTGTTTTTTGTTTTAATTCTTTATCTTTTAATATTTTCTCTAACTCATCTTTCAACCATTTAAATTGTTGCTCAAATTTTAATTTTTCCCAATTAATATTTTTGTGCCATTTCCCGTCTTCCCCTTTAAAAAAGATATCTTTAGATCCCATTTCATTATCCCCATACAATTTTACCATTTCCCTCTTTTCTTTTGCCTCTTTTTCTTTAATCTTTTGACTATTCTCATTGTCAATTGAGTTAACTTTGGGATTATTGTGATTAGCTCGTTTTATTTCCATTGCTTAATTTTATTTTATAATAATTCAAGTTGTTTTATTATAGTATATTTGGTTTACAATCACAAATAAAAAAGCTAAACTAAATAAATAAGTGGTTTATAAAAAAGATGACTTCAAAACAAAAAAACATTTTATTTTATTCTTTGCTCTTTTTGATTTTTTTATTGGGTGCCTGGGTAAGACTTTGGCACTTAGACACTGCCCCGCCCGGCGTTTGGTATGACGAAGCTTTTAATGGCATAGATGCCATTAAAACATTTTCTACTGAAAATTATCAAATTTTCTATCCGGAAAATTACGGCCGAGAAGGGTTATATATCAATCTTATTGCTTTTGGTTACAAATTTTTCGGCATTAATATTTTTTCCCTAAGATTAATCAGCGCCCTATTCGGCATATTAGGATTAATTGGTTTTTATCTGTTAACTCGCCTCCTTAAAATATCCCGTTGGAACAGTTTATTGGTAACTTTTTTACTTACCACTTCTTTCTGGCATTTAAATTTCTCGCGTATCGCTTTTCGAGGAATTTTGGTCCCCACCATACTTACTTGGGCTATTTATTTTTTCTTTCTGGGGTTAAATTATCGACTTAAAAAAAGACCTGTTGAGTCAATTACTTATTTATTTTTTCTTTTGAGTGGTTTTTTATTAGGACTTGGTTTACATACTTACATTGCCTTCCGTTTGGCTCCTTTTGTTTTTATTGTCTTGGTTATTGGTCTTTTAATTACCCAAAAAAAATTCCTGGCTCATTACTGGTTTAAAGCGTTAATTTTTATCTTTGGCGCTCTTTTATCCGCCGGGCCACTTTTAATTTACTTTTACTTAAACACCAATCAATTTGTTGGCCGTGCTGATGCTGTTTCTATTTTTAACAGTCCTTTAGGATTTTGGCCCGCCTTGGGAAAAAGTCTCAGCTTTCATTTAGGCTCTTTATTTTTTGCCGGTGACCCCAACCCTCGTCACAACTATCAAATTATGCCCTTACTTCCTCCCGCCTGGTCTTTATTGTTTGGTTTAGGTTTCTTTTTCAGTTTACAAGAAATTTTTACCGGCCTTAAACAAAGACTGCATCAAAAAAAACTGGTATTGAAAGACCATCATTATTTTTTATTTTCACTTTTAGCTCAAGGATGGTTTTGGTTTTTGCTGATTCCCGGCGTGTTATCCATTGAAGGAATTCCTCATGCCTTAAGAATTATTGGTATTCTCCCGGCAATTTTTTTGCTTATTGCTTTAACTTTAGAAAAAATTACTTTGTTGTTTCAAAAAATTAAAAATTCTCCCCATAGAAAATTCAAAAAAAATCGCTTAACCATTTTGCGTTTTTCCCTTATCGGTTTATTTGTCGTTTTATTTTTAGTCGGCCTTTCTCAGTTGAATATTTATTTTAATTTATGGAGCCGGGACATCAAAACCGCCCTGGCTTTTGAAAAAAAAGAAACTGATTTAGGGAAATTAGTCAATCAATTGCCGATAAAAAAACACCCGATTATTTTATTTAATACTGAAACTAAATTAACTAAGGCCAGTGAATTTTCCGGTTGGCCAAAAATTAAACAATACTCTTTTTATTCCCCGGCGGAAGGTCTAGCTAACAGTTATTGTCAAAACAGTTTACTTATATTTTATAATCAAAACACTTGGCTCAAGGAGCAAATCCAAAAAAAATGTCCTAATTTAAAAGAAGACACAGTTAGTGCCTCAGAAAAAAGTTACCCTTTCTTGATTTTACAATAGAATATTGTCTTTTATAAAAATATATATTTAGACTAAAGGACTTTGGTCTTCTTCTTTTTGTTTTTCTTCTATTTTGTCCTGACTTTTTAAAGTTCGCTGTTCTTCCATTTCCTTCTTGGCATCAGCTAAAGGCGTAGCATACTTTTCCCGACTGAGCGAGATAATTTCATCCCGAAAAGATTTATGAGTTGGTGGCATTACCGTAAGAGTTTCGGCGGAAAAAGGATCAAAAGTTTCTCCATCAATAGTGATTTTAATATAAAACTCTCGCGTTCCCAAATTAATCATATCAGCCACAGAAAAAATCGGCGCCATTTCCGGTTTTAATTTCTCCGCATCATCTCCACCAATCCTAAAAATAACCATGGTGCCGGTATTTCCTAATACCGTGGCTAAAACCTCTGGTAATAATTGACTGATATACTGATGAGCCACCATTATATTAAATCCGTATTTTCTTGACTCCGCAAATAAATTTTCAAAAGTTTTAGTCACCAAGTTTTGAAACTCATCTATATAAAGATAAAAATCTTTTCTTTTATCTTCCGGCATAGCCGCCCGAGCCATCCCGGTTTGATAAAGTTTGGTGATAAACATTGAACCAAAAAAACTACTGTTTTCCTCCCCCAGTTTTCCCCTGGAAAGAGAAATTAATAAAATCTTTTCTTCGTTGAGTATTTCTTCTAAATTAATCTTATTTTTTCTTTGCCCAAAAATACTACTTAACAATGGATTGGAAAGAAATTGACCAAGTTTATTAACCAAGGGAATAATCGCTTCCGTATCAAATTTTTCCGACCAATCGGCAAATTCCACCGCCCAAAATCTCTTCACCATATCGTCTTCAATATATTCAATGACTTTTTGTCGATAAGCTCGATCGGTTAACATAGAAATTATTCCGTGCATAGTGGCGTCAGGATAATCTAAAAGAGCTAGAATAGTAAACCGAAAAACATGTTCTAATCTTGGTGTCCAATTGGCGCCAAATTGCTTTTCCATCACTTCAATAAGTCCTTGAGAAACTTGATGTTTCAACTCCGGTGCCACTTTGAGTAATGGATTAAAAGCTACCGGGAAATCAATATCAGATGGGTCAATTATTACCACATCATTTATTCGTTCTTGAGGAATAAATTCCAAAACCGCTTCAATAACATCTCCGTGCGGATCAATCAAACATACTCCTTTACCATAAGCAATGTCCTGACGAATCAACAGCTCCATAAATTTACTTTTACCGGAACCACTTTTACCAATTGTGTAAATATGTCGCCGACGATCTTTTCGTTTAATACCAAAAACAAATTTTTTTTCTTCCAGGGCCGCCTCATAATTGGTTTTTCCAAAAAAAGAACATTCTTTGGAATCAACTTTACCATAAATCGGTAATTCTAAAGGAGGAGGAGCATATTTAATTTTTCTGATTTTTCCGCTGGTAGACAT